>NZ_JADYWS010000012.1:0-134847 GCF_015864715.1 Pseudoalteromonas sp. NZS71
TGATGAGACAACGCAAACATGCCGCTGCCCTGCAGGCAATGCCATGTGGCGAAGCGGGGTCAATGTAAACAGCCATAACCAGCAATACACGCGATTCTGTGGTTACTTAAAAGACTGTAAAACATGCCCGCTACAGCAGCAATGCATGCGAAAACCACCGATAGAAAGAGGACGACAAGTGCAGTTTATAAATAATGAATCGCGCAAAAAGCTGAGCTATGTCGATAAGATGAAAGTAAAAATAGATAGCCCCATAGGGCGACGACAATACAGTAAGCGATTAGGCTGTATTGAGCCAGTGTTCGGAAACATTACAGTGAATAAAGGGATGAATAAATTGACCTTACGGGGTCAAACGAAAGTGAACGCCCAATGGCAACTGTATTGCCTTGTTCATAATATAGAAAAGCTGCAGAACACGATGCATTAAGAAGGGTAAGCCCTCTTACTCTAAATAAAAGCCACTCAAACACCCGTAATCCCTTCCAAAACGCCAATTAAAACAATATCAAACACTTCTATATTCTGCGTAAAAATACAGTAATCAATTGAACCAAAATAGGAACTCAGCTATGGTTTGTTTATCAATAAAAAACAAATTTAAAAACGAGTTAATCTACAGGCTCGTTAGTGGTCCTTAACAATGGGTTTTCAAATTTAGGATGAATGAAGAGAATGAAAATTACTTTATAGCAAAGTATGTAGCAGGTGCTTGTGAAACTGATGATTTGATCAATTATGCAAATTATAAGTTAAACAATGGCGTTTATTCTGACGAGCTACTGGATATTATTGATGCAGAACCTAAGTGTTGGGGAATTGTTTCACCTCTTTTTGAAAGACTTATTGCTCAACTACCTTCATTTGAGGATTCAATTAATTTAATAATTAAATATCACTTAAAGTTGATTGCTAGTGAAAAAGTAGACCCATTCATTCAATTTCGGTAGTTGCTAAATGATATTAATAATTTTGATCTGTATGAAAACGTGGCTAAGTATGTTGGAGATAATGTAGGAATCGAACATCTTTATGGGTTGTATTACGCAAGAGATGATTTGGATGTAAATGACAATGATGGTGTTGTTGAAATAAGTGTTCTGATGCAAGAAAAATCTAAAAAATGGCTATCGGAACACTAACAAACGCATCAAAGAATTATAGTGACACCCATCCTAATTACCTTGAACCGACTTCCCCTTTAAATAAAAAGCGGTACATTACAGTGAACAAAGATATGAATAAATTGACCTTACGGGGTCAAATGAAAGTGAATACCTTACTTCACGCTGCGGCAACTGTATTGCCTTGTTCATAATATAGAAAAGCTGCAAAACACGATGCATTAAGAAGGGTAAGCCCTCTTACTCTAAATAAAAGCCACTCAAACACCCGTAATCCCTTCCAAAACGCCAATTAAAACAATATCAAACACTTCAATATTCTGCGTAAAAATACAGTAATCAATTGAACGAAAATAGGAACTCAGCTATGGTTTGTTTATCAATAAAAACAAATTTAAAAACGAATTAATCTACAAGCTCGTTAGGCGCCACTAGAGTCATCAGAAACTATCATGCTATAGGGAAATAAATGGAAAAGCGATATCAAGTATTCGTCAGCTCAACATATGCAGACTTAAAAGATGAAAGGCAACACGTTCTTCAAGCTTTAATGGAAATGGACTGCATTCCTGCAGGGATGGAGCTATTTCCTGCCACTGACGAAGAGCAGTGGGAGTTCATTAAAAAAATAATAGATGACTGTGATTACTATTTATTAATTGTTGGTGGACGGTATGGCTCCGTAACTGACGATGGCATTAGTTATACTGAAAAAGAGTTTGATTATGCTGTTGCTAATGGATTGAAGGTCATAGCATTGATACATGGTGCACCCGACGATATTCCATTTGGTAAATCAGAGCAAGATCCTGTTTTACGTGAAAAATTACTTGGATTTAAAGACAAGGTAATGGATGGTCGTTTAGTGCGCTTTTGGGAAAATGCAAAAGAACTTCCAGGGCTTGTAGCATTAAACCTAACAAAAACTATAAAAATGTATCCTGCAATAGGCTGGGTTAGAGCAAATAATGTAGCAAATGAAGATGTATTAGGCGAAATTAATGAATTAAGAAAACTAAACACTCAATTGAAAGATTCGCTATCTAAGGCTGAGTTGCAGCAGAAGCCAGCAATTGAGGGAATAGCAGATCTAGATTCGATAGTTTCAATTGATGGTACTTATAAAACTCAGCAAACTGGTCATCAGCCACAAAATCATTCATTTAATTGCGAAACCAGTTGGAGGAACATATTTTCTCTTATTTCACCTTACCTTATTGAACACCCTAACGACGCTATCGTTAAAAAAAAGATAGCCTCAAGCCTTAAACAAATTGCAACAAACAAGTCTAATGGTTACTCATTTAGTATTAATGACCAACAATTTAAAACTATATCAATTCAGTTAAAGGCTTACGGTTTAATAAATACTAAATATTTAAAAACGACTAATGGTGGTATGGCTTTGTTTTGGTCATTAACTGAGCGTGGAGAGCAATTAATGTTAGAAAGCAGGGTTGTGAGAACAGGGGCCTAACAAGCGCTTTAAACGGAACATGCTGGTTGCATCGAGATAGATGTTAATAACAACACGGTTTATTTGTCAGGTGACAAAGGCGGTTTGTTGGCTTTAGTTTCAAAATTAATTGAGGTAGCTAATTGTGATGTAGATGGCTACCACAAACACTTAGATGAAATTGAATTGCCAAATGTATCAATTAAGCCTGATAATCTAGAGCTTAATATCGGCAAATCAAGTAGCTAGGTGCAATCAAAACCTAACAAGAACACTAGACGGAATTTGTTCTTCGCCCTCGTTTATTAGCTCTTACGATTGTTTTGATCATACATATCCTCAGGGTTTATTTGCATTAGCAGTGCGGGGTTATCTATCGGTTTAAATCCGTATTGCGCATAAAGCCCGTGGGCATCCGATGTCGCTAATAAAAAGCGCCTGAGCCCTTGTAGCTCAGGGTGCTCTACTATCGTTTTAATAAGTAACTTACTCAGCCCATTACCTTGCAAGTGCGGGGCAATAAATACATCGGCTAAATAGGCAAAGGTTGCATTATCGGTCACTACTCGGGCAAAGCCAACTTGCTCGTTATGAGCGCTGTAAACACCAAAGCACATTGAGTTATCAATAGCTGATTGCATCACGCTTTTAGGAATGCCTTTGGCCCAATAGCTATTAGCAAGAAAGTTATAAATAACGTTAAAGTTAAGTTTGCTTTTGTCTGTGCTAATTGAGTAATCACTAGTGTTTGCGGTCATAAGTTAATAGTCTTTTTTATCAATGTTTTTATAAACATTTCTATAGAACGTTCCTATAAATAGTCTTTAACGTTCCTATAGTCTATAAATAATCTTTAACGTTTTTAAGCTGTTTGTCGTGTACTCTTGAAAGCACTAACAATGAGCAAATAGCCCCAAATAACGCCAGTCCCATATCTGATTGGGTATCCCACACGTAACCTTGCGTGCCTAAAAACGCTTCTGCGTTTTCGCCGCTTAATACTGCAACCCACCATTCTATTAATTCGTAAAACGCGCTAAATGCTAAACATACCGAAATAACAAAGGTGATTAACCAGCCTCGACCATTTACTACTTTTTTGCGCAGTAAAATTTCGCGAGCTAGTAGTGCAGGTACAAACCCTTGAAAAAAGTGCCCTACTTTGTCGTAGTTATTACGCTCACTACCAAATAGGTTGTCGAAAAAAGGGACTTCGGCGTAGGTGTAATGCCCGCCAATCATCAGCACAATGCAATGCGCTAAAATAAATGTATATAAAATAGGGGTAAGTTTAAAGTGGCTATAGGTACTTGCTAGCAGCACTAAACCAATAATTGCGGGGATAACTTCAAGCAGCCATGTAAATTGATCTTTTGGGTTAATACCAGACCAAATTAATACAATAAAAAACAGGCTCAGCCATAAATACTTCATTTAGAATCCTTTTCTAAATTGATCAAATTTACGGCATTTTACGCCTTTGAAATAAACGACGCTACCTATAGTTTGTTTTTGCGGTAATGCGATTAAACAAAGTAGGAAAAAAGCGCTTAATTGTAGGCGCCCAACCACTTAAACCTTTGCCAATAATCACTTCGTCTTTTTTATTACTAATGGCACGAATCATTTTTGAAGCCGCTACGCTTACATCCATCCCATTTTCTATCGACTCTTCTGGTTTATTTTGCGCTATGCCTTGCTCGTTTAGTGAGTTATGCGCAATTGCTGTTTTAATAGAGCCCGGGCAAATTGTTAAACAATGAATGTTATGTTGTGCTACTTCTGCACGTAGGCAATCCATAAAACCAACAACCGCATATTTAGAACCCGAATAACCTGTTCTAAATTTTGAACCAACTTTACCCGCCACACTACTAATAGACACAATTGAGCCACTGCGCCTTGCCACCATAGTAGGCAATATAGCTTTAGTAAGTGCAATTAAGCCAAAGTAATTAATCTCCATTAATTGGCGGTACACGTTAAAGTCGTTTTCTAAAAATAAACTGCGCTGCGATACGCCGCCGTTATTAATTAAAATATCAATTGCAGGAAGCTCGCTCATTTTTGCTGTTATTGTACTCAGTACATGCTCTGGCTGTGCTAAGTCCAGCGGCATAACTAAGTGCCCTTCGCCTTTAAGCGTTGCTTTTAAATCGTTTAGTTTATCTAGATTGCGCGCCGATAAAATAACGCGTGCACCAAGCTGGGCAAATTGTATAGCAAGCTCTTTACCAATACCTGACGATGCCCCGGTGATCCACACGGTTTTATTATTATATTGCATGCGTTATCTGCCCTTTTATTGTTATTTATTAAGTTTTATAAAGGTACTTAGAAAAGTATTTTACGCCTTTGTAGGACCCGCTATTGCGTTTACTTCATCTTCTAATGTTTTGTAAAAACCCATTAAAAATAGTAGTTCAACAGTTACGTACAAAGGGCCAATAATTAAACCAATTAGGTCATCTACAAACGCCGGTTTTTTACCTTCGTAATAGTGCCCAATAAACTGTAATACCCAGCCAAATACAAACACACCTACGCCAATACTCAACCAAGGCCAAAACGCCATTGCCGCAATAGGCTGAGCACCAACAAGGAGTAAAGTGAATATCACGGCCATAATAAAGCCAAGCGAAAAGCTCAGCATAAAATAATAAACAACCGACGCTAATACAAAAAGTTGTGCGCCATCAATTACAAAGCTACCAAGGGGTATTTGAATACGCGCTAGTAAACACAACGCTGCAAATACAATGAGCGGAATACCAATAAAGTGCGTTAGTACATTACGCTTAGAACGATGATACAAACCATATTTACCAAGTTGCTGTTGAAGTGTTTTCATTGTTTTGCCTTTATTTTTATATATAAAACTTACTTTAGCAAAAGTAGACACAACAACAATGTCAGGTATCCGACATTTTGTAAATTAAACAAATGCAGAAATTATTTTACCCGGCTCATGCTCACCTTTCATATCCGTTCGCTCGCGCCCTTTTTGATACTCTTGCTCAAGCATTTTTTGAAGTTCCTCTATTTTATCAGTAATTGCGCTAGGGTCTGCGCCCTCACTTTGCTGTTCTTTAATTAGCTCTTCTATTGTCGCTTTTAGCTCGTCTATTTTGTTTTTGTTTACACCTAAGCGCTGATAAACCAACGCTTCTTGATCACGTTCTAAAAACGTTGGTTCTTTAGGGGCTGAGGTAATGCCTTTAGCATCACTTGTTTTTTCATTAGGGAGGGTATTAGTTGCCGCAACTTCGCTTGGACCTGCCGCTTTATTTACTGTAGGAGAGTTATAATTACTATATTGATTTTTAAAGGTTATTGTAGTCATTAGCTCAAATCCATTGTTGCGTTACATTATCTTTAGCAATTTTGGTTCCAACTAAATAAAGCGGTCTCTATTTAAGCTTGTGTAGCACGCGCTTGTAGCTTTTGTTTATCTAAAACAGTTATGCGTTGATACCCCAAACTAATGGCTTGTAGGCTAACAAGCTGTTGCAGTATTTGATTAATAGTTTGGCGCGTTAGGCAGGTCATATCAGCAAGTTGCTGCTGAGATAAAACAAGCGGTGTTAAGTGCTCTGTATGTTCGCTAAGCATTAAAAGTCGATTGCATACTTTTTGCTCAGCGCTTAGTAATGCGTGATCTTCCATTGAGGTAAACATTAGGCGTAACTTTTGTGCCAGCAATAAACCAAACTCTTGCCAATATTGTGGCTGTTCGTTTAATAGCTGTTCAAGCTCGCGTTGGGGCACGTAAAAAAGCACAACATCAGTTTGTGCATATACGTCATGAGTACGCAGGCCACCATCAAACAAGGTAACTTCGCCAAACCACAGTGATGAATCAATAAAGCTCAATACGGCTTCTTTGCCTTCGTTACTTACGCCACTAATACGCACCACGCCGCTAAGCACTGCATAAATTCCATCGTGCTTATCACCTCGCAAAAATAATGATTGCTGAGCTTTTAGCGAGAGCGTTTTGCCCTGCGTTAATAAAAAGCTTTTTAAGTAAGGGCTACGGTTTTTAAACCAATGCCCTTGCTCTATAACGTTTTGCTGCTGTGGAGTCATTATTTACTGCATTTGCTTATTAAATGGCTGTTTTTCGATAACCAATTTTTTAGGGAAATTTAAATCGGTTGCTATAACAAAATCATCGTAAGGATCATTACCCGAAAACAGCTCAGTTATTAATGTATCGTTTTTATAAACATTAACGGTTACACCGCTGCCCATACCGCCTGAGTTAATAATATAATAATGATATTCGCCGTTACTAAAAAATAAAATACTCTCGCCAATACGCCCTACTTGCCTGTAGTAACTACCAAATGGTGCATCTGGTATAGCTTCTTTTTCAAGCCCTATGTCATTAACTCTACCAAATCGATAACTAAGCGATGAGTCATCTTTTGCAACACAAATAGAAAGCACTTTATCGGTAGGCTCTAACTTGTAGGCTGTACTTTCATCTGGGTTACGCACAACTTTATGCATTTTTGCGTTAATGTAGGCTGCTTCATTACTTTTACAATGTGTTGCAAGCATACCGACCACTAAAGCGGGTTCGTTTGTTTGAGCTGCTGGAGGTGTGTTTACTTTGTTATTAGTGGGTAAGTTACTTGCATTACTATTTAGCTGAGGGCTATCTTGCATTGCCATGCTTTGGTCGTCACAACCAAACAGTGCAAACAAGAAGAAAGAATAAAA
This sequence comes from Pseudoalteromonas sp. NZS71, assembly GCF_015864715.1. Taxonomy (NCBI): domain Bacteria; kingdom Pseudomonadati; phylum Pseudomonadota; class Gammaproteobacteria; order Alteromonadales; family Pseudoalteromonadaceae; genus Pseudoalteromonas; species Pseudoalteromonas sp. NZS71. Next base: position 7,309 of record NZ_JADYWS010000012.1, read on the forward strand.
GCTCGCTAAAAATTTAATGCGCATAATAAAATCCATCTATGAGAGAGCCTTTAAAATAGCGATAAAACTAGCGACCCGCAACACTCTTATGCGCAATACTTTATAAGTTTATTTTTAAACCATCTTCTGCAAAAACTACGTTACTTTTTAGTGATTTAATTAACGATTTTTTAAACAATTGCTGATTTTTTAATGACCGATTCATAAAATGAGATAGAACCGCCGTTTTAGGTGCAGCCTCAATTAGTACCTTAGTGATTTGACTTGGGGTAATGTGTAAATTTTTAGCCCCGCCCGATGCGTTTTCATCAATTGCGTTGTGCATAACCACTACATCGGCATTTTTAGCAAAGTCAGTAAATGTGCCTAACTTGTCGGTCATGTCGCCTGCAAACACAAGTTCACATCCTGCTATACTCACTTTCCACGCTAAAGCCGGAATAGGTCCATGGTTAACTGTCATTGCATTAACAGTCAAATCACTTTGTAGTGATTGTTTAAATTCATTTTGTTTTGTTGGTGCAACAGAACGAATATCTAATTTGTAGTTTTCATTACCTTCTACGTAATCACTTAAGTATCTAAATGCGCCCTGCTTACCTAGTAACGCTTGTGCATATTCGTTAGTAGAAGCCATTACACGGTTGCCCTGGGGGCCAAATATCGCAAGTGCTTTATCGCGTGATGTAAAGTAACTGCCTTTTATAAAACTAGGTAAATCGCCAGCATGATCAGTGTGTAAATGGCTTAATAAAATGGCATCAACATCACTAAATTTTGCACCTGCTTTATCAAACCCAATACTGGCACCAGAGCCTACGTCAACTAACACTCTGGCTTTATTTTCGTGCCATATAAGGTAACTTGTTGCTGCGCGACCATCGTCAAGCTCAGGGCCGCCCGAGCCTAAAATTTGCAAACTTACATCACTACATTGCTGCGCGCCAATACTACTAAACGACGCTATAATTAAAGCGGTTGCAGCTAGTCCTTGTTTTACATTGCTCATAATTATTAATACCTATAAATAGTGTTTTCAGTTGAGTCTATGGCTGAGTGTAATAACTAATTTAAGTTTTGTCCTAGTTGAGTGACCAACGGCATACTTATTAATTTTAGCCCTTACTAAAAGCTGATTTAAACACCTTATAAAAGTGTTTAAATAACTAAATGAATCAATAACCGGTTTTCTTATAATAAAATGTTGTTACACAACTATTTAAAACGGTTTTTTATAACCGACTGTAATTTATAATTTAAATCTAAAAAAATACATTTTAAAAACAATTTAGTCTCATTTTATTAAAACAATAGTTGACCCTATTTAAAATTTAAACTAGCATTTCTGGAAGCGCTTCCATACATTTGACAATGTTTATAATTACACAATAACAGCCCCATACAGCTGTTAATAATAATGATAAAAGTGCGAGGGAAACCGAATGTCCAACCATATTGTAAGAAAAACAAAGATAGCGACCAGCCTATCTCTGATTTTAGGCGCATCAATCTCTTTACCTGTATATGCACAAGAAGCAAATACAGATGTTGAAGTAATTCAAGTTACTGGTTTTAAAAACAGTATTAAAGAGTCAACTCGGTTAAAACGCGACGCCGCAGGTGTTGTAGATGCAATATCAGCTGAAGATATTGGTAAATTTCCTGATACCAACTTAGCCGAGTCGCTACAGCGTATTACAGGTGTGTCGATTGATCGCTCAAATGGTGAAGGCTCTAAAGTAACTGTTCGTGGTTTTGGCCCCGACTACAATATGGTAACCCTAAACGGTCGTACTATGCCGGCAGCTTCATTGCCTTCAGGCGGTGGTACACCCAGCTCTCGTGCTTTTGACTTTGCAAACTTAGCGTCTGATAGCGTTAAATCGGTTGAAATATATAAAACAGGTAAAGCAAGTATTGCATCAGGTGGTATTGGCGCAACAATTAATATTAATACGGCTCGCCCACTCGACAATCCAGGCTTTGTTTCAAGCATTGGCGTAAAAGCATTACACGACTCAACAAACCGCATTGGTGATGACATAACACCAGAGCTTTCGGGCTTAATTAGCTGGACCGACAGTGAAGCTAAATTTGGTGCCTCGTTAACTGCAAGCATGCAACAGCGCGATAGCTCATCAACTGGTGCGTTTGTAAATCAATGGAATACATCTGCTTTTGACGGCACAATCCCACAAGCAGCAGACGATATTGTTTTAACTAATGCACCCGCTGTTGGTCAGCTTTATTCAATGCCATCAGATTTGCGCTACACCATTGCCGACAGAGAACGTACTCGTACAAACGCACAATTAACGCTGCAGTACAGCCCAATTGACGATTTAACAGCCACGCTTGATTACACGTATTCTAAGCAAGATTTGTTCGAAGCCCGTGCTGAGCAATCAATATGGATGGATAACTACAAAAGCGCGCTAACGTTTGACGATAACACGGTAAAAACCCCTATTTACTACCGAGAAGAACGTCGCGATCAGCAAACACGCGATTTAGGTTTAGCGTTTCAAGAGCTAAACCAAGTTAACCAAAACGACTCTATTGGTTTAAACGTTGAGTACTATTTCAATTCAGAATTGAGCTTTATGTTTGATGCGCACAATTCAAAAGCCACTAGCAAACCAGATGCACCTTACGGCAGCTGGGTAAACGCAGGCTTGGGCGCAAACGTAGTTAACGCACAAGAAGTTGATTTTAGCCGCGAACTGCCATCAATGAGTATCGATTTTGATGATTGCCGCCGAGACAACCTAAATTGTAATAACACGTTAGATGCCTCTGATGTGGGTACGTCTATTTTAGATTCTAACTTTGCTCGCCAAGAGTCTGAAATCACAGAATTTAGAATCCATGGTAAATACGAAATTGAAAACGGTGCAATTGACTTTGGTATAGAGTCTCGCTCTATGGAAAGCCATTCACTGCAATCACTTACACGTAATACAATGGGTAACTGGGGTATCGAAAACCCAGGCGAACTACCTGATGGCTACCTAAACCCAACAAACTTTTTAGCTGAGTTTGACGACTACGATACATCGGGCTCGTTCAACCAAGGCTATACCGGCAGCGCATCGCAAATTGGTTACTGGGCAGGTGAAGAATACGGCTTTAACTTTGCAGCCGATGGCGCATTTGCAACTAACCGCACCATTGAAGAAGACATAACCGCAGCGTTTGTGCAATTTACTTACAATGGTTACATTGGCGATATGCCATACAACATTGTTATTGGCGCACGCCAAGAGTCTACCGACATTACCTCAACGGCTAATATCGACTTACCTAACGCAGTAGCGTGGGAAGGTAATAACGACTTTAATGTTCGTTTTGGCTCGGCTAAAGAAGATTTCACGCTTAAATCTAGCTACGATCACTTTTTACCAAGCTTTGACTTTGACATAGAAGTAATTGAAAACGTAAAAGCGCGTTTTTCTTATAGCACTACAATTGCTCGCCCAACTTACGACAACTTAAGTTCAGCAGCGACGGTTGGTGTACCAGGCGCCCCTACTCTTTTAGCGGGTTCATCACCGGCTACAGCGTCAACGGGTAATCCTGGTTTAGTACCGCTTGAATCAGATAATATTGATGTATCGGCTGAGTGGTACTTTGCAGAAACAAGTTATGTGTCGGTAGGTTATTACACTAAAGACATCGAAAACTTTATTGGTTTAACACCCATGACGCAAAACTACTACGGATTACGCGATGCAACAGCGGGCCCTCGCGCTCAAGCTGCCATTGCTGAGCTAGAATCTCGCGGACTTGCAGTAACCGATTCAAACTTATTTCAAATGGTTGCCGCCACAGAAAACAATGTTGATTTTGACTCTATGACCTACGAAGAGTTTGAAGCCGCTTACGATGTAATTGCTAACAGCGATGACCCATTACTAGAATTTACAGCGCAAGTACCTACCAACAATAAAAATGCCACAATTGATGGTTTCGAAATTGCCTTTCAGCACTTTTTTGGTGAAAGCGGTTTTGGTGTGCAAGCAAACTACACCACTGTTAATGGCGACATAGACTTTGATGTAAACGCTGACCCTACTACTACACAATTTGCACTAGTGGGTTTAAGCGATACAGCTAACTTTATTGCAATGTACGAAAACGATGATTTTCAAGCACGTATTGCTTACAACTGGCGTGATAAGTTTTTAAATAGCGCAGCTCGATACGTAAATGAGCCAGGCTTTACTGAAGAATATTATCAAATCGACTTTAATGTTGCGTACAACTACAGCGAGCAACTATCGTTTTTTGTTGAAGGCCTTAATATTACTGAACAAAACAGCCGCGAACATGGCCGTACGTCAGTACAATTGTGGAACCTACAACAGCTAGGTGCACGTTACAATATTGGTATGCGTTACAACTTCTAAAGGTAATACAAAGTAAAGCCGTTAGTTTTTACTAGCGGCTTTTTTGTATTTAAAACAGTATTAATGCTAGTTTAATTGTTATCAACTTTAGGGTGTTAACTCATGACCAAACCAATAACAAAAATAGTCGTTTTAGGTGGTGGTACTGCCGGCTGGCTAAGCGCAGGCTTATTAGCCGCCGAACACCCGCACCTTAATGTAACGTTAGTGGAGTCGGCAAATGTGCCTATATTGGGTGTGGGCGAAGGCACGTGGCCGTCAATGCGCAACACCCTACAGCGCATTGGCATTAAAGAAAGTGATTTTATAACCCAGTGCGACGCGTCATTTAAGCAAGGTTCTAAATTTATAAATTGGCGCAACCTCAGCGAGGGAGAAAACTACTACCACCCTTTTATGAATCCACAAGGCTACGAGCACACTAATTTACACGCCAGCTGGCAACGTATTGCACCTAATCAAAAATTTGCCGACGTTGTTAATATGCAAAGCTTTGTATGCCAAGCAGCACTAGCACCAAAGCAATTACAAACACCCGAATATGCAGCAGTTACCAACTATGGCTATCATTTAGATGCGGGTAAATTTGCTGAATTTTTAAAAAATTACTGCGTTAAAAACCTAAACGTTACGCATATTATTGACGATGTAACCGAGGTTATTAACGACGAACATGGCTATATTGCTTCATTAAAAACAAATAATAATGGCAATATAATAGGTGATTTATTTATAGATTGCTCAGGCTCTCGTGCTCGTTTAATTGGTGAGCATTTTAATAGTGAGTTTATAGCGCAAGATCATATTTTATTTAATAACAGCGCTGTTGCGGCGCAAATACCTAATGCACACGCCGATCAGCCAGTTGCCTCTGCTACGTTATCTACAGCGCAAAGTAACGGTTGGATTTGGGATATAGCCCTGCCAACGCGCCGTGGTACAGGTTATGTATTTAGTAGTAAATATCAAAGCGATGAAAGCGCAACAAATACTCTAAAAAGCTACATAGCTAAAAGTACCAGTGAGCAACAAGCTGAGCAACTTAACTACCGCGTATTAAAATTCAGCCCTGGTAACAGGCAAAAATTTTGGATTAAAAACTGTGTTGCCGTGGGTATGTCTGCTGGATTTTTAGAGCCGCTTGAAGCGTCAGCACTTGCCATGGTTGAGCTTTCAATTAGCATGATAAGCGAGCAACTCCCGCAAAACCGCACCCACATGAGCCAGCTTGAAACGCGTTTTAATGACCGTTTTAGCACTCGTTGGCAGCGCGTTATTGAGTTTTTAAAACTTCATTATGTGCTAAGCGAGCGCGACGATACTCCTTATTGGCAAGATATTAGTAATTTAAATACCGCGCCCGAGCGCCTGCAAAACTTACTTAAACTTTGGCAATTTCAGCCCCCTAGCCGCTTTGATTTTATTGAAAACGAAGAAGTGTTTTCATCAAGCAGTTATCAATACGTTTTATATGGCATGGGCTTTAATACACAAACAGTATCTGCACAAAATACATTTAACGACCCACGCACTGGGGATTACTATTATCAACAAAACCGCGAAAAAATAGCACAGTGCTTAAATGGACTACCAAGTAATCGCACGCTTTTAAATCACCTTTTATCAAATAATGGGCAGCCACATAATGACTAAAACAAACGCTGTTAAAAACGTAGTAATTGCTGGAGGCGGCACTGCAGGTTGGATGGCCGCAGCGGCACTTGCTAAACTAGTTGGTAACAATATAAACATAACCCTTGTTGAATCTGACGATATTGGCACTGTAGGTGTTGGCGAAGCAACAATTCCGCCTATTCGTACATTTCATAAATTGCTGGGTATAAACGAGCAAGCATTTATGAAAGCCACTCAAGCAAGCTTTAAATTAGGTATTAGCTTTGAAAACTGGGGCGATGAAAACACGCATTATATTCACTCATTTGGCGCAACGGGCAAAGAATGTTGGGCGGGTGAATTTCATCACTTTTGGCTACAAGGTAAAACTTTAGGAATAAACAACCCATTTGGCGATTACTGCTACGAGTTGCAAGCGGCTAAAAGCGGTAAATTTGCGTTTAATCAGCAAAACCCTATTAACTATGCCTACCATATGGATGCCACACGTTACGCGCAGTTTTTACGTGAATTTTCAGAGCCATTAGGTGTAAAACGCATTGAAGGTAAAATACAAAAAGTAATAAAAAACCCTAAAACGGGCCATATAAAATCACTTACTTTAAATAATGGCGAGCACATTAACGGCGACTTTTTTATTGATTGCACCGGCTTTAGAGGCTTATTAATAGAGCAAGCATTACATACTGGCTACGAAGACTGGTCGCATTTACTACCGTGTAACAGCGCCATTGCGGTGCAAACAAAATCAACCAGCGATACAGTATTGCCACTTACCCGCTCTATTGCCCACAAAAGCGGCTGGCAATGGCGTATACCGCTGCAAAACCGTGTAGGCAACGGATTAGTTTATTGCAGCCAATATATGGATGACGAACAAGCCAAAGCGCTATTATTAAATAACATTGAAGGTGAGCCGCTTACAGAGCCGCGTATTATTAAATTTAAAACAGGGCGGCGCTTAAAAGGGTGGAACAAAAACTGCTTAGCCCTTGGCCTCGCTAGCGGTTTTGTAGAGCCACTTGAGTCCACCAGCATTCACTTAATTATGTCGGGTATTATTCGCTTTATGCGTTTATTTCCGTTTAATGGCATTACCAATCACGCAATTGACGAATACAACAAACAGCTTAAAAGCGAAATTGAAAATATTCGCGACTTTATTGTGCTGCACTACAAAGTAACTAATCGCGATGACAGCGAGTTTTGGCAACACTGTAGCGCCATGGAAGTGCCAAAAACACTTCAGCATAAAATTGATTTGTTTAAACAAACCGGCCGTGTATTTTTAGACGATGGCGACATTTTTAGAGTCGACTCGTGGGTCCAAGTTATGCTTGGTCAAGGCATTGAGCCTAATCAACATCACTTAATAGCCAGCATGATGAGCGGCGAAGAACTCACCCGTTTTTTACACGGTATTAAGCAACAAATAGAGCAACGCGTCAGCCAATTACCGCCTCACCATGAGTTTTTAAAGCAGTATTGCCAAGCATAAATATTTTTTATAAAAAAAGCCCTTACTAGGGCGTGTTGTTCTTTGGTGGTTGAATTTGCAGCAGCATATTTGGTTTTTAGGCAAGGCAAAGCCTATGTAGTGTGGTTATTCCCCATAAATAGGCGATAACGTAGCATAAATGCCAAACATGCGCTGCCCGTAGGGTTCTGCCTAGAGGCAATTTACTCTTTGTTGCTCGGTTTTTACTTAGCCCACTAGGTTACAAACCTCGCGCCGCGATTAAATTGCCCCTAGATTGAACAAATTTCAATCCACAAAGATCAACACGCCCTTAGGGCTTTGAGACAACACACAATAAACTTAACTTATCAACACTCTACTACTCACACTTTATTTTTGCTGTTTTAGCGCTTTGTGGTTCAAAGCTAATATCTGCAACTGAAACGCTAAGTTCTCCTGCTGTTTTAATAATAAAAGGGCTGGTTACTCTGGCAAAATCAACGCCCTTTTTAGCAAAACACGTTAAATCTATACTCATGGTTTGCCATGTATTTAAATCAGCATTTTTAAGCTCATTGGTAATATCAAGCTCGCCACCACAACCTTGTTCGCATTTCATTGCAAGGTATGTCTGTGAGCTAGGTATTTGGTTTACTTTATAGCTAAAGCTAAGGGCTGAATTTGCTTCAATGTAGGCCACTTTGTCTTCGGTAAAGTTACTATTGATTTCAATGTAGCTGGCTGCAGTACCATCAAAATTAAATTGCATCGCATCTTCTTGAATCGCTTTGTCTTCAGTGCGATAAGTAATGCCGCCGAGCTTTACACTGTTACTTGCTACTTGGTGCTGCTCGCTGTTTGAGTTTAAAAACAAACGCCACGGTGTTTTAAAGCTGCCATTAAATATAGATAGCGGCGCAAGGTTACTAATATCAACACCTGAGTCTTCATTTAGATTATTGCCAAGCGTACTTTCGTCTTTATACGTTAAGCCAAAGCCGTAGGGTAATAGTGGTGAGTAATCAGCATCACCCTTATTTACTGCGGTTTGTAGTGGCGATTTAGGCCACGAGAACGACAACTTACCTTTAAAGTCATACTGTACTTGCCCATTTTCATCCGATAATAAAACATCAGCAATGCCTTGCCCTTCAGTGCCAGGAAGCCATGCTGCTACAAATGCATCTGACGCGTTTAGCTCGCTGTTAACCCACATTGGTCTGCCCGATATAAACACCGATACCACCGCAATACCTTGCTGCTTTAATGTTTTTAATATTTTAAGAGAGCGTTTATTGTTACGTTCAAACTCAAGGTTGTCTTTATCACCATGCCCCTCTGCGTATGGTTCTTCACCAAATACAACAATGGCTACATCGGGTTTGGTATTAAACTCACCCGCTGGGCTTAAAATAGCGTTACCGCCAGCAGCCTCTATTTGCGCTTTCAAGCCCGCATAAATAGACGTTGCTCCGGGAAAATCTGCATTTTGATTATTAGTTCCCTGCCACGTAAGACTCCAACCGCCCGATTGCTTGCCTATGTTATCGGCCGCATCGCCTGCTATAAGTATGTTGCTTGATGGGTTAAGCGGTAATAAATGATTGTTGTTTTTAAGCAGTACTAACGACTCTTGTACGGCTTGGCGGGCAATATCGCGATGTGCTGGCGCACCTATTAGTTCTAATTTACCTGAATATTTTCGATTTGCGGGGCTTGGTTTATCAAATAAACCCGCACGTAATTTAACGCGTAAAATACGTGCCACGGCGTCATCTATTCTCGCCATTGTTATTGTGCCCGCTTTTACTTGTTTAATTGTATTTTCATAAAGTGGTTTCCAAGCACCCGTTGGTACCATAAAAATATCAAGCCCGGCATTAACAGCTTGCGGGCAGCTTTCATTTGTACAGCCGGCAACTTGTCCGTGCCCGTTCCAATCTCCTACAACAAAGCCATCAAAACCCATTTTTGTTTTTAACACATCGGTAAGTAAGTATTTATTGCCGTGATTTTTTTTACCATTCCAGCTATTAAACGATGCCATAACCGACTGACTACCTGCTGTTAAGCCACCTATATAACCTTGCGCATGAATGTTATATAACACCTCTTCGCTATCAATATTATCGCCTTGATCGTCACCATCTACTGTCCCGCCATCGCCTAAAAAGTGCTTAACGGTACTAATTACGCGTTTATCACTTAAAAAGTCCTCATCGGCTCTGCCTTGCAATCCGTTTACAATTGCGGCTGAATACTCACGTACAATTGCAGGGTCTTCTGAGTAGCCTTCGTACGTTCTGCCCCATCGGTCATCGCGCACAACCGCAACAGTCGGTGCAAATACCCAATCTATCCCTGTTGCCATTACTTCTATTGCAGTAGCTGCTGCAATTCGCTCAATTAATGCGGGGTTATTAGCAGCACCTAAACCAATATTGTGAGGGAATAACGTCGCCCCAATCACATTATTATGGCCATGTACTGCATCGGTGCCCCACATGGTCGGAATTTTACTGCCATCAATTGAGTCATCAACTGATGCCTGATACATGCTTTCAGCAAGCGTTATCCAATCTGCAGGCGTTGCATGCTTATTAGCATTCGGGAACGAGCCACCGCCATTTAAATACGAACCAAAACCATATTTGCGCATGTCTGCAGCAGTTATATCGCGAATTTCAGGTTGGATCATCTGCGCTACTTTTTGCTCAAGCGTCATTGTTTTTAAATACTGTGCAATCGTATTTTCAATTTCAGGCGTTTTCACTACCTTACTTTTAAGCGTTGGCCAAAGTGATAAATCACCTTGCTCATGCTCAGCCTTTTTGGCTAAGGCGCCTTGGCTATTATTAGCGGTAACCTCTTGTTTATTACACGCACTTAAAACGCATAATCCTCCTATTAAGATAGGGAGCATGCGTAACCTGTTAATGTTTAAGATTTTTTTCATTTTTATAGCCCTGTGTTGTGTCAGTGTGTTTTTGTGAAACGCCTATTTGTTATTTAAATTTAACTATTGACCTGCTTAACAATAGCCACTAACCTAAATATGGAAGCGCTTCCATCAATGCAATTTATAAACTATAAATAAAAGCAAAATTTACTACAAAGAAGCAGAGGTTTTCTCTTAATGAAACAATTATCTTTACCTAGTGGCTCACCACTTTTAGCCAAAAATTTTACTTATGGTGTAGCTACGGCCTCATTTCAAATTGAAGGCGGCGCAGCTGATCGCTTGCCATGTATTTGGGATACCTTTTGCAGTAAAGAAGGCAAAATAGTCGATAATTCAAATGGCGATGTAGCCTGCGAGCACTACACTCGCTGGAAAGACGATATAAACTTAATTGAATCATTAGGTGTAGACGCTTACAGACTTTCTATTTCGTGGCCACGCGTAATGACTAAAAGCGGTCACTTAAACCCGACAGGCGTTAAGTTTTATACCGACATTTTAGATGAATTAAAACGCCGTAACATTAAAGCTTTTGTAACGCTATACCACTGGGATTTACCACAACACATTGAAGACGAAGGTGGCTGGCTAAACCGTAACACCGCTTACGAATTTGCCCATTACGCAGATTTAATTACCAAAGCATTTGGGGGACGTGTGCACTCTTACGCCACCTTAAACGAACCGTTTTGTAGCTCTTACTTAGGTTACGAAATTGGCGTACATGCGCCTGGCATTGTAGGTCGTGAATTTGGTCGTAAAGCCGCGCACCACTTATTACTAGGTCACGGTTTAGCTATGCAAGTACTTGCTAAAAATAGCCCAAATACGCTAAACGGTATTGTACTTAACTTTACGCCTTGTTACTCCGTTACCCAAAGTGAAGATGATTTAAAAGCCACTGCATTTGCTGATGACTATATAAACCAATGGTACATGCAGCCTGTAATGCAAGGTAAATACCCTGATATTATTAAGCAATTACCTAAAGCCCACCGCCCTGATATTTTAGATGGCGATATGGAAATAATTGCTCAACCGCTAGATTACCTAGGGGTTAACTTTTATACCCGCATGCATTATCAAGCAAGCGAAACCGACTTTTACCATGAGCTGCCACATAAAGCGCCAATGACCGATATTGGCTGGGAAATTTACCCTAAAGCGCTTACAGAATTACTTGTATCGTTAAACGAAAAATACACCCTACCACCTATTTATATTACCGAAAACGGTGCAGCCATGGCTGACGAATTTAAAGACGGTGAAGTAAAAGATATCGACCGTATTGAATATTACCACGAACATTTAAATGCCCTGCATAACGCAGCAGAGCAAGGCGTTAAAGTAGATGGTTACTTTGCGTGGAGCCTAATGGATAACTTTGAATGGGCTGAAGGATATTTAAAACGTTTTGGAATAGTACACGTAGACTACAACACACAAAAACGAACTGTTAAAGCCAGCGGTAAAGCGTACAGTAAACTAATAACAAGCCGATAATTTATCGGCTTATAACAATAAGAACACACACTGTGAACAAACTCCCTTTATACGAAAAAGTCGGTTACGCCATGGGCGATGCCGGCGCTAACTTAGTATGGCGCGGCGCGCTTGCTTATTTAGCGGTGTTTTACACCGATACATTTGGCATATCGGGAGCCGCCGCTGCCATGTTGTTTTTGGTGGTAAGGCTATCTGATGGCGTAACCGACATTATTATGGGTATGATTGCCGACAGAACGCAGTCGCGCTTTGGTAAATTTCGCCCGTGGATACTCTACTCGGCACCGTTTTTGGGCTTGTTTATGGTGTTGTGTTTTACTACACCCGACTTTAGCACCACCAACAAACTTATTTATGCCTACGTAACTTATATAGGTTTAACGCTTGCTTACACCGTAAGTAACGTGCCCTACTCGGCACTTATGGGCGTAATGACACCAGACGATACAGAGCGCACAAAGCTCTCTGGTTTTAGGTTTGCAGGTGCGTTTACTGGTGGCTTATTGGTTATGGGTTTTTTACCTGAGCTAGTAGCTTTTTTTGGTGGCGGCGACGATGCCAAAGGCTATCAGCTTACTATGTACCTATTTGCCAGCTTACTTATTATTTTAATGATTATAACGTTTGCGACCACCAAAGAGCGTGTAACACCGCACGCCTCAAATGAAGGCAATTTAAAATCAGAGTTGTTTGATTTAACCAAAAACCTGCCATTTATAATCCTACCTTTGCTTGCTACTACCCTGTTTTTTTATTACCGCGATTTATACAGCGGCATATTTTTTGCCCTTGTTATGGCTGCAATGACATTCGTTATTAAAAAATTGCTCAATAAAGATAAGCAAAGCTTAACGGGATCACAGCGCGACATGGTTGATCTTCTGACCAACAAACCTTGGTTGGTATTACTTGGCATTGGTTTTTTAACCATGATGTTTAATGGCATAAAATACGGTGTAATTGCGTACTACTTTAAGTACCACGTAGCCAATGAACTCATGGCTGGGCAATACTTTATAGCCTTATTGGTTGTATCTATATTAGGCGCACTTGCCACAGGTAAACTGGCCGAAATTATGGGTAAACGAAACCTATTTATAGCATCATTAATGCTAAGCGGCATACTCACTACTGCATTTTACTGGGTACCTAGTGATAACCTTATTGCTGTATTTACCTTTGGTTGCGCTGCTGAATTTTTTGCCGCGATGATGCCAACATTATTTTTTAGTATGCTTGGTGATTCAGCCAATTATTCAGAGTGGAAAAACAAACGCCGCGCTACAGGCCTTATTTATTCTGCAGGTACATTTGTACAAAAAACCGGTGGTGGTTTTGCAGGTGCATTAGTATTAGTGGTACTTGCAGGCTACGGCTATAACGGTATGGATGAGCTAACAATTACGCAAGCCCTACCTGGTATGCAGTTACTTATGAGCTGGATACCTGCCGCATTTGCTTTTTTAGGCGCCGCATTGATGCTTATTTATCCACTAACCTCAGCGATGACGCAAAAAATAACAGAAGACTTAGCAATTAGACGCAGTAATGTGTAAATTAACTTTTAATGACCCTTCGCGCTTTATATTTTTATAAAGCGCGAGTAAAAACACATATAAGCTAGGACATCAATGGCGACAATTTATCAAGTATCAGAAATGGCAGGTGTGTCTTTATCAACTGTTTCAAGGGTACTTAACGACAACGATTACGTAAGCAAAAAAACTAAAAAAAAGGTATTAGAAGCAATGAAAGAGCTAGGCTATCAGCCAAGTTCTATTGCACGCTCTTTGGCGTCTAGCACTACAAACAGCGTCGGTATTTTAGTTTCTGAGTTGGATGGTCCGTTTTTTGGTCAAATGATGTCAGCCATTGAAGAGCATCTTCGTATTGCGGGTAAACACGTTATTATTACGCCTGGGCACAGTGACGAGAAAAAAGAAAAAAGCGGCTTTGAGTTTTTAATAGGCCGTAATTGCGACGCTATTATTGCCCACGTAGAAGCGGTATCAAACGAGTACCTAATTGAGTTAAGTAAAGGTAAAACCCCTATTTACCTAATGAGCCGCTACGTTAAAGAAATTGAAGAAAACTGCATTAGCCTCGACAACGTAATGGGCGGCTACTTAGCCACTAAAGCCATGATCAACAAAGGTCATAAAAACATTGCGTACATAGCAGGCCCGCAGTTTAAAGAAGACGCGTCAAATCGTTTAAAAGGTCACAAACAAGCCCTAGCAGAGTACAACCTAACCTTTGACGAAAAGCTATTTTACATAGGCGACTTTAAAGAAACCGGCGGAAGCGACGGCTTAAGGCATTTTATTCAAAATAAAGCGCAAATAACCGCGCTTGTATGCGCCAATGACGAAATGGCATCGGGTGCTATGAAATACGCCCGCGAACACGGTTTTAACCTGCCAAAAGATTTAGCCATTATTGGGTTCGATAACGTAATTTTTACCAATTATCTCTACCCAACACTGACTACAATAGATAACCCAGTTCCCGAAATGGGCCGAGCTGCGGCTAACTTAGTGCTTAAAGACATTTACAAAAAAAGCGGCATAACAGTAAAGCACGTGTTTCAGCCAAAGCTTATTTTAAGAGACTCAACACCCGACATTAATTAACTTTAAACCTAATTTAAACCTAGTTTAAATCTAAGTTATGTAACTCATTACGCACCCACTGCGTACCTAAATATTGCTCTACGTGCTGCTGCGCAAACTTTAAAAAGTTACGTGCAGCATGCGATATGTGCCTATCTGTTCGCATTACAAAATACCAATGACTCGCTAAATGAGTATCGGTTACGTTTAAAATTTTAAAACTTGTATCGTCTGTTGCAAGTACATGGCGTGATAAAACCGCAATGCCCATCCCCGATGCAACCGCGACACGTATTGCTTCATTACTCGCCATTTGTACGCTATCGCTCAGCACTAAGCCTCGGCTTTGCAACTCGCTTTCAAATAACATACGTGTTGCTGAGCCATTTTCTCGTAGTAAAAAGCGATACTGCATTAAATCAGTTAATTTAACGGCTTTTACGTGAGCTAACGGATGATTTAGCGGCACTATAAATTCCAGTGGATTATGCAAAAAGCGCGCAGCTTGTGCGTGTTCAAGCGACGGCGGGTGGCTAAATACATAAATATCGTCCTCCCCTCGCTCAAACCTATCAAGCACCTCTGCCCTGTTACCAATCTCAAGCGGAAGCTCAACATGGGGATGTAAATTACTATAAGGGCCAAGCAGTTTTGGTAAAATATATTGCGCGGTATTAACCATGGCAATTTTACAACGGCCGCGTGCTCCGCCATTAAGCTCGGTTAAAAAATCTTGGTAATCGTCAAAATGCCCAAATACCTGTTGGCATGTTTTAAATAGCTCAAGCCCTGCATCGGTCACGTGTAACTTTTGCTGTTGTATAAGGAGTAATGGCTCGCCTACTGCTTCTTGCAGCCGCTTTATTTGTAGCGATACCGTTGGCTGCGTTAGGTGTAAGCGCCTTGCGGTTTCGCTTATTGAACCCGTTTTAACCACGCTCATAAATACTTCTAGCAACCTAAACGATATATGTCGTAAATCCATACCAACCTCATAATCTTTATCTAATAATAGCTACATAGCAAACGATCCATAGATAAATACCTATATGTAACGCGTATTTATTTTATTATTTACTATACAAAGTTTTATCTACAATAGCGCCACTTAATTTACCACCTAGTAAGGAAAGCCAGTGCCAGATATTGTTGTTATGTTTTTTATTTTAGGATTAGTCGCGGGTATTTTGCGCTCTGATCTTGCCATTCCAAAAGCCACCTACGACACATTAAGCTTATTGCTCATGTTAACCATCGGCTTAAAAGGCGGTATGGTGCTCCATGGGAACTTAAGCTGGCAACTACTGCCCGAAATGGGATCGGTAATGCTACTTGGCGCACTTATACCCCTCATGCTTTACCCTATTTTAAAATACGTGATTAAACTCTCTGTTGCTAATAGCGCCAGTATTGCCGCACATTACGGCTCAGTGAGTGCAGGTACATTTGCTGTTGCACTCGCCTATGCCGAGTCAGCTAAGTTGGTAGTAGGCGCAGAAGTCACCTTGTATTTAGTGATGCTAGAACTTCCTGCAATCATTGTTGGTTTATTGCTTTACCGAAAGCTTGATAAAGAAAACAGCCAAAACAATGAGCTGTCGTTAAAGGCGCTTTGGCACGAAACTCTCACGAACAAAAGTGTGATTTTACTCGTTGGCGGCGTGGTTATCGGTATGATGTACGGCACGGTGCAAGGTAGCCAAGTAACGAGCCTTTTAACAAGTAGCTTTAAAGTTGTACTGGCATTATTTTTACTAGAAATGGGTTTAGTCGCCGCGCAAACTCTTCGTCCTATCCCTTGGAAACATTGGAAACTAGCGGTATTTGCTATTGTCACCCCGCTATTTCTAGGCACGATTGGCACAGCAGTAGGCACACTTTTAAATTTAGAATTAGGCTCGGTAGTTATATTGGGCAGTTTAGTGGCCAGCGCCTCTTACATAGCCGCGCCCGCTGCAATAAAAGCGGCAATACCTAAAGCCGATATTGGTCTTGCTATGCTGAGCTCTCTCGGTGTAACTTTTCCGTTTAATGTGATTGTTGGTATTGGTTTATATCACCACCTTGCACTAGTAATGCAATAAACAAATAAGTGCTAATTTTATCACTTTAAAAACCTGTTAAACCCTATTCTACATAGGGTTTAACATTAGGGCGTGTTGACCTTTCGTGATTGATTTTGCAGCAGACTGTCTGGTATTTAAGCAAGGCAGAGCCTATGTAGTGTGGTTATTCCCCATAAATAGGCGATAACGCAGCATAAATGCCAAACATGCGCTGCCCTTTGGGTTCTTTCTAGGGACGATTAACTCTTTGTTGCTCGGTTTTTACTTAGCCCGCTAGGTTACAAACCTCGCGCCGCGATTAAATCGCCCCTAGATTGAACAAATTTCAATCCACAAAGATCAACACGCCCTAATAAATGCTCACAAATATAAAACAATATCTACATAAAAACACTACAATAAAAAGCATAATAGATCCGATAATTTACCAAAACGATCGTTTTAAAGTTTATTTATATTGTTTAATAAAATATCACTTTACTTATTTTTAATTTGGCTCTAAATTCGCGCAAATTTTTTTATTAAAGTAACCTCTCAAACTTTAAAACAGTGGTTATTTACCTTCAAGAGTCGATAAACACAAATGGCCGAATTAGCCGCCACAAGCACCTCTAATAACCCTTTAGCACCCGTTATCGGGCTGTCATTTTTTGCTATCGCATCCGGCTTTTTAATGAGCCTTATTCCGCTGTCGTTACCCGCATTTAAACTTGATGAAAATCTAGCGCCTTGGCTTGCGAGCATTTTTTACTTTGGCTTACTTATTGGTGCAACCACAATAGAGCGCATTGTGGTAAAAATTGGTCATCGCTTCGCATTTATATTATTTTTAAGTTTATTAATAGTAAGTGTGCTTGCACAACTTGCACTGCCAAATACCGTTAACTGGTTAATTGCTCGGTTTGTAGCGGGCATTGCTGTTGCCGGTGTGTTTGTAGTTGTTGAGTCTTGGTTATTAATGACCAACACAGCAAAGTCGCGTGCTAAACGTTTGGGCTTATACATGACCTCACTTTATGGGGGCAGCGCCGTAGGCCAGCTTGCTATAGGGCCGCTTGGCACCGAAGGTTCAACGCCTTATTTATTTGTAGCCTCGCTATTATTTTTAGCTATTTTAGCGCCTTTATTAATAACCAAAGGTCAGCCCGAAAAACAGCATCTTGAAAAACTACCACTAAAAGAAATAAAAACACTAAGCCACCCTGCAATGCTCGGATGCTTGGCATCAGGCTTATTACTGGGCCCTATTTACGGCTTAATGCCGGTTTATATTTCAGCGCAGACTGATCAAGCTCAGTACACAGGGACACTTATGGCGGTTATTATTTTAGGCGGCATGGTCGTGCAGCCGCTTGTAAGTTACTTATCTATTCGGCTTGAAAAAAGCTTATTGATGGGTATGTTTTGTTTAGTAGGCGCAGCCGGTGCTGTGGGTATATTACAAGCAAACACTTTAGCAGGATTAATAGTGAGCTACTTAATACTAGGCGCGTGCAGCTTTGCACTTTACCCGATTGCTATAACACTTGCGTGCGACTCATTGCCAATGGCAAAAATAGTATCGGCAACTGAGGTAATGCTTTTGAGTTACAGTATTGGTTCGGTA
Organism: Pseudoalteromonas sp. NZS71; assembly: GCF_015864715.1. Classification (NCBI taxonomy): domain Bacteria; kingdom Pseudomonadati; phylum Pseudomonadota; class Gammaproteobacteria; order Alteromonadales; family Pseudoalteromonadaceae; genus Pseudoalteromonas; species Pseudoalteromonas sp. NZS71. The sequence goes on from NZ_JADYWS010000012.1 coordinate 25,564, forward strand.
TTTGGCCCTATGCTCGCCGCAAATTTATCTGATGCACCCAACGGTATTGTGTTTTATTTAGCAGGCTGTTTAATCACTACCTGTATTTATATGTTTATTAAAAGCATTAAAAATATTCGCGCAGGTAAAACACCTGTTGCAGGCTAACCTCTAGCTTAAATACACGCTTACTTATTAACTAATTCTAGCTGTTAAATACCTTGCTTTAACAGCTAAAGCTATTATTTACACAAAGGTCATTTATAAATAATGAAGTAATTATTTAGCAGTGAGTTTTTTATGTGGGCTCAAAAAAAACATCTTTTTCCACCCTTGGTTTTGCGTTGTAAAAAGCCACGGCATGGGCACTAACGATAAAATAGAATAATGCACATGAGGCTGTTTTCCTGCTGCATTTCCGGTATCGCCCAGTAATCCAATTTGACTGTTTATGCTTACTACATCACCTGTACTTACAGAGTAGTCATTTAAATGTGCAAAGTAATGCACGCGCCATTTAGGCCCAAGCACCGCAACCACTTTACCACCGCGAGTTAACTCACCTGCAAATATAACAACACCGCTTGTTGAGGCAACTACGGGGGTATTTTTTGTGCCAAAAATATCAATTCCTTTGTGCACACCCGACCTACCCCAAGGCTCGTACCAAAACGTATTATGGTTCCAATCTTTACTTGTGGCACCTTGTACCGGAATCATTATTTTTTCGGGAATTAGTAAGCCTATAATTAATAAAGTAGCTATTCCAATTGCAATCCACTTAAGTACTTTCACTTTTCAATCCTTGATATTTAAATAACTTATACTGGTAAATTATTAGCCATAATAACTGAACTCATCATGAGTCGTATTTATGGTTTTATTTATGGAGTTTTATTTGAATGAAATACCCGACTAACATGCACTAAGCTGATCAATTTCAAAACAGGTTTTATAAGTAATTGAGCACTGCCCGCTATAAACAACCATGTGCCACTTTGCACTAATGCATCATTTAAAAAGAAAAAACTGCCAATTAAAAACCACACTGCAATTAAAAAATCGTTAAACGCTCCCAGCGCTTCATATCGACGCTGAATAGTAATATGCTCTTGCCCTAAATCTAAAATAAACTGATTACTGGGGTCCATAAGTACTGCTCACTCTTTTATTTCATAATTTAAAAAGCTTGTTTTCACAAGCTAAACCGCACCATACAATAACAAAATTTACGCAATAAAAAACGCTGGCCGATGCGAATCAGCCAACGTTTTTATTGTTTGTGCAATACTTAACTAATCGTTTATTTTTTATCTTTTTCTAAACGCTTTTTAAGACTTAATGCAGCGTCAGCGGCTAATAAACGCATAAATTCAGAGCCATTACTTTGCTCGCCTTGGCCTGCGCCTATTACAATTTCAGGCACTAAACGGCTATTACCTAAGCTTGTAAATAAAGCAGTTTGAATTTTAACTTCTGCTTTTAGCGTTTCATCAAATACATACTTAGGATCAAGTGCAGCAGACTTAGCTCTTAAACGAGCCTCAGCTAAAACGTCCATACCTAATGCTTCTAAGCGTTGTTGCTTTAAAATCTCTTCTTGCTCTTTTGCAAGCTCCGCTTTTACAGCCACTCGTTGCTGCGCAGAAATAATAGCATTTGCCTTAATTCGTTCAGCATCAATTTGCTCTTTAATTTTAAGCTTTTCAGATTCAGCACGTTGCTTAGCAATTGCTTGTTCACCTAAAGCCACTTCAGTACGTGCTTGTTGCTCAGCTTTTTTAAGGTTTTGACGCGCTAGCGCTTCATCAGCAGCAGCTTGCTTTTGGGCTTCAAGACGAGCATTTACTTTGCTTTCGTAGTCAATATCAATAATGCTGGCATCAACTACTGTAATACCGTAAGCGCCTAAAATAGGTGCGTTACGCAGTGTATTACCCTCATCATCCATTTTAATATTAATAGTGACGCGCTGCTGTTTACTTAAATTACCTAAATCGTCAGATTTATCGCGCTCACCCGTACTAATAATTTGTTCAGTAACAAAAATACCGTTTGTTAATTGATCAGCAAAATCTTGGCTTAATTGACCATTACCACCAGAGTAATGCTGCTCTACCGACATCATACGCGCCGACGCTTTTACATTTTCAGTGGTTGCACGCATTAATAAATTAGATATTAATGTTTCTTGTGAACCAAACTCTTCGTGTATTTTAAGTAAACCACGTAAAGCACCCGATTCAGCTGCTGGTACATTGCCTGGTAATCTAAAACGAGAAACACCTCGTGCGCCACCCGTTGTAGTATCTAAAAATCGAATTGGTATTAGCGGTACAATTGCGCTTGCTGTTGCACCGGCATCGCCCGTAAAGTTAATCGAAATTACTTTTTTATAAGCCGATGTAGTACCAAACGCTTTTAAGTAAGGGCCGGCTTGATTTATTACGGTTAAGTTACCTGTAAAAGCCGATTGATGTACTAAACGCTCATCTGCTTCATTCCACGAAACAACTTGCGATGTAAGCGTTGCAATTACGGCTAATACAACAACAATTGATGAAACAACAATTACATTACGACGACCAAATCGACTCATAAATGAGTCACTTTTAACTGCTGGGACTGCTTTTTCGCTATCCATTTTTATTACTCTCCATGTTTAATTTCTTTTTAACAAAGTAAATAATTTCCTGTTCACTCAAATGTGCGCAAAAGCTACCAGAGCGATGTAACTCAACAAATGTTGCAAGGATTTCTTCTTTACCTTTAGCTGTTTTATCTTGGTTTTCTTGTGTTTGATTTTTTTCTGTTAGTTGAGTGATTAAATCATCCACTATCGTGTCTTTATCAAACAGTACGTTGTATTCTTTGGATTTTCTTACCCGACTTTTATGTACGTTGCTGTAAATTACATAAAGCGCAACGCATAAAATAATAACAAGTAAACTTAACCCTATAATATAAAAAATCATAAGCTCTACTTAAATTAGTTTAAATACTTAATGAGCAATAACAATTGTAAGTATTACTTAACAAATGTTAACCCAGTAATTTTACAGCAAACCCAAGTAAAAAACAGATTAAAAATAGTGTTCATCAGGTATACAGTAAAAACCGCACGTAAAAGTAAGCTTTTCAAACAAAAAAATGCCAGTCAGTTATTTACTGACTGGCATTAAACTAATATTTATTAAAGTGCTTTTTACATTATTCGCATTGCACCCAATCAATACCATTTTCACCGCACTCATGCAGCATTGTTCCATCTTCTTGGCGAGTATCTCTAAACCATTTCCCTTCAATCGTTTTAATAATACGTACGTTGTCTGTGGTTTTATATTTACGCCAAAAGCTAGCATCAATAGATGTTTCGTCATCAAACTTATAAGGCATAGCAGCGAGTACAGTAACTAAATCTTGAGTTTCTAAATCAGCAGCTTTGTCTTTAACATTTACCCAATTAGATAATGTTTGAAAGTCGGCATTTTCCTCTCTAAAGGCAAAGTCAGTTTGGTAAAACGATCCCGACTCAGTATAGCTAATGCTAAAACCTCGCTCGAACGGTGTATCTAAATTAGCACTAACGCATTCATCTGCTGTTGGGAAGTTAACCGATGGGCTTGTATTATCAACGCCATAAAGCACATTGCTTTGCTCAAAACTAACGTTCTCAATGCTAGAGCATCGGTAAGTACGATCGGCGTTAATGTAAATATCGTCTCTAACTGTTAATTTTCCATTTAACGATTCTTCACCCCAAGGCGTATCTGTTGAATCCAATCGAGACAAAATAACGTCAATTTTGTCGAGTTCGTCTGTATTTTGAAGCTTTACTTGCTCATAAATAAGTTCAGCGCCTGCAAAAATAACTTTATCGCGGTACCATGCATTTTCAAATCCATACTCTGCATCTTTTGCTGTGTCCTGGTAAATCACTGCTCTTACTTCTTCTGCATCAGGATACTGAGCATCTAGCTCTTGCTTGAATTTATAGGCCGCTTTTAGTCCCTTAACAATTGCTTGTGCTCTGTCGTAAGCGTCGCTGTCGTTAGTAGCGATAAAATCTGAGTAAATTTGCTCTGTCGACAAATTATAATGCGCAACCAAGTTTTGCATAACATTTGTTATTTCGCTTTGAAGGTTTGCAAGTAGCTCAGTATTTTCTTTAAGTGCATCACAACTTAAATTATTGTTACCACTTTTTTGTAATTGAAGGCTCAACTGTTCCCAAATAACGGTTGTTAAAGGGGATATATTTCGAATATCTTCATCAGTCAAAGCCTCAATTGAGGGTGGAAATGACATTTGATACGCTTGTGTTACCTCTCCTAAATCCTCGTCAATTGCGCCAACCGGTACATCAACATACATAGTTGAATACGGCACACACAGCGCCTGCTCTTCTGTAAAATTAAAACTATAATTACCCGATTCTTCAGAGACTACAGAAGGTTCTGTTTGCTCATCAAAAGTACCATCGCCATCAATATCTAGCCATACTATTGCACCAGATACATAACCATCAATGACCTTTCCAGTAAGAGAGATAGTGTTAACTTCTACGGGGTCTACTTTTATAGGGTCAGGCTTGGCTACAACTGGCTCTACAACGACCACTTTATCATCGCCACCGCCGCCACATCCAACAAGGCCTAGCGTAAACGCTAATGAAATAGCTAACTGACTTTTTTTAAAAAACATACAAATACTTCCTTTTTTGCACTTTAATTATTATTAAAAATCATATTGTTATAAATTATATAAGTTACTTTAATACAAAATAAGTAATACCAATCTGCTTATATATGGGATCTATTTAACGTTAAGAAAGTTACGCTAGAGCTAGGCAAAAATTTTTGTATCTAGTTGTTCTAAATAAAAATTTTTAACGACGTTATAGTGCAATTTAATTCGTTAATTACTCAAAGATTTATGCAGCTTGGTATAAATTTAAACAACAGAAATTTATTGAATTTTTATGGGGGGATGGCAACAAGTTAACATGCCCTGTACCTATATAGTGACACGCCATGTTAAATTTAGCTCTTACATTTGTTAATTAAATATAACTAAGACCAGCTATTGTTGACTAATATGGACTACAGGTACCTAAAATAAAGGGCTTGAGTGATAGGCAGTATTTTGTAAACGAATGTGTATCATACATGGGTTGGTTTAGAGCGCTTCGAAAACTCTAAACCAATTATATAAGCAAACCATCAGCATTTTTGATTCGTTCTTAAAATTAAAAAGCCACCTAATTAAGGTGGCTTATGTCTATAACATCGTGTTTTTAATGTGCCTGACTATCGTTTTCTTCGCGTTTATAAATATATGTTTGTTGGGTTTTAAAGCCAAAACCAATTGGTTGAGCGCCATTTACTAGCTTAACTTTTCCACCTTCAACATTTAAATTTGGTCCAAGTATTTCAATAGCTTTTATCGGCTTATCAGAACCTTTAACCCCAGGGCCTATTAAATAAAACTGACTAACTTGCGTTACATCCGTTTCATCATCCCAATCGCACTTACCATCCGCATCATTATCTGCACACGACGGGCCTTCCCCAAAAAATAGTTTCGGTGTATCTGGTACATCATTACTTGTTGCAAATTTCACATCGTCATAAACCTTCGTTCCGTAATGCAAATGAAAGGCATAAAGCGAACCACCGCCACCCGTTAACGAACATTGGTTTTGAGTTGATGATGAAGATGCAGGCGTAAAGGAAGTAAAGTAAGCAACCCCACCAACGACTGTTGCTGCAGCAAGGGACTTTTCGCCCGTCCCTAATTCGTATCGCCACCCTTTAAATTCGGCTAACTTAACTTCAAGATTAACAAATTTATCAACGTCATCAAGTGCGTTACCAAATGGGTCTTCATTCATTTTCATTAAATCATCTGGCACTATTGGGGCTGGAAATTCAGTAAATATTTTTGTTAAGGTGTTTTCATCACGGATCATATACAGCTGATCTTGCTCATTAGTAGCAAGTGGGTTTGAGCGATTTCCGCTGCCTATCACAATTGCGTCGTACGGGGTGTCTAAACGAGTCGTGATCATTTCACCACCATAATTGGTCTTAGTAACTTTACTAAACAGCGTTCTAGCAACTAACGGTTTATAAAAGAAACGTCTGTCTTGTGACGCTAATGTACTGCCAAGTTCAGCAAGTTTAAAGTGAGTAATCTCACTTTCATCGTCACTAGGAATATCTACACGCCAAATATTACCGCCAGTATCGGTTGCATAAATTCGGTCAATATACCCGTCGTAATCTGAGTCAAGCGTAGTTACATCCGCTGCAATACTGTGCTCTCCGGTAAAACCATGTTCATCTGGAGTGAGCGCCCATACCTTTTCGCCAGTTTTAGCATTAACAATGTAAATACCTAGCCCGGTTTCATCTGTTGTTCTAATCGCATTATCTTTGTTTGTATCGTAGCCTGCGCCAAATATCAGCAATGGATCCTCACCAAACGCTTTAATGTAAGCAATTTGAGGTTTAGACCATGTTTGTGCTAAATATTTAAATTCTTCAGAGCCACCAACAATTGGCTTATTCCATAATTTTTTAGGTTTTTTTGGGTCACTTATATCCAGGCCGTAGTAATTTTTACCGCCTCGGCGCATGCCTGTAAATGCCCAAACTTCATCGCCCTCACTTGCTTTAACAACGCCATCATTTAAACCATCAGTGTTTAAACTTTTATTATTAAAGAACACACTTATAGGGCCATCCATGCCATACACTTTTGTATTTGCAAGATTACTTCGCAAAGCCGGAATGTTTTTTAATAAGGCAGCAGGTGTAAAAGCCCACCTTTCTTCAACAGTATCGCCTTTGTCTTCGAACATATGTAAAAAGCCGGCATTGGTACCAACAAGTATATGAATACTTCCATCGCCGTAATCTATAGATACCGGTTTTGAATGCAAAGGGTCGCCAAAAATATTGATTCGCTGATCTACTGATGAGTCATCTCCATCTTCATTATCAACATCAACCCCTCGTGCCCAGCTAATATCATCTTCCTCTAAAGTTAACCCAATATTAGGAATCAAATCAGGGGCAAGATCGGTAACTGTACTTGTCGCTAAATTTAAAATGGTTTGTACTTTATCAAAAGTAAAATCAATAATACTGCCCGTTTTATCTATATAAATTTTACGGCTATCGGGGTCTAAAGTTGATAAAAGTAAATTTACGCCACCCTGAGCTACTAAATTCCCATCTGCAGGCTTATTAGTTGGCAACCAAAATGTTCGCGCTTTCTCATCAATTAACCCATTTTCATCAAGGGCTATTTTATCAGTTGAATCGACTATATTTGCACCAGACACTTTAAGCTTTTTTAAATTCCCACTCCAACGTGCGCCAGTTTCTGGGTAAAACATCGCAAAGTAAATTGACTCTCGGCTACGTGTTTGGTCAACATTATTACTAGCTACCGTAGGGGATGAAAAACTATCGTTAACTTCGCGTATTTTCGATATTGTATTATTAAGCGCTTCAGAAAGTTCAGTCGATGTATCTGCATGTAAGTACTCGCCTCCTCCCAATAAAGCGGTTTTTTCTAATAACTTTTTACCATTTGTACTCATACCACTACCAAAACCGATAGTAAAAACGCGTCCGGTATCGGCAACCTCCGGCGTAGTGTCGTACAAATCCACCTCTACATCTCTTGTACCATGTATTATCTGAGCTAAAGCGGCTAAATAACTGCCACTTGTTTTAGCTGGGTTTGAGCCAAAAGTAGATTTGTATAAACCCTTTATAGAACTATCGCTTTCGTTATCACTTACGGGGTCGCCATCTGTCATTAAAATCAAATTAATAGAGTTATCACAGCGCTCATCGGCACCTATTACTTGTTTAAAAGGAGAGATATAAGAAGAACTACTTTGGCTATAATCAGTGGCAGTTTCAGCACTTAAGTCACGCTTGTAATCGCGGTTATAAATAGTTGAGCTATACCCATAATGTACTTTTTGGCCTGTTAAGTATAAGTAAGCTTCCCATAAAGTTTCTGTAACGGGCGTATGGCCATTCGCTGGCAAATTTTGTAGTTGAGTTTTTACAGAGGAGTGCTCAGTCCCTAAACCAGCCATAACATACCCACCAGAGTAATAATTGAAACGCATTAACCCAAAATCAATAGTCGCGTTATCAGTTACTAATTGCTTCATAGCGCCTTTTGCAGCAGTTAAACGTGTCTCATTTGGATAATCAATGTATGTTCCCATACTTCCTGAAGTATCAAATATAATAAGCACGCGAGGGTTTTCGTCGGTTTCAACATTATGGTTTACGTATAGTTCTATATCTTCGGCAAATACAGAAAGGCTTATACCTACTCCGAATAACAAGGCAGCTATTTTTTTTAGTTTGAATTGCATTTTTAAATCCCTTTATTTGCGCTTTTTATTTTTATTGCGCAAGTTAATAACTACTCTATTCCGTGTTTAATTATTAGTAATATGGAGGTGGGACTAAAAATTAAAACCAAGATAATATCTAGCTATTTATCACAAAACAGTGATTAGCATCCACGTGTCGTCAATGCTATAAAATATATATTACTTCGATTTTAAATAAAAACAGACTAAAGTCAAAGACATTAGGCTTTATTATTAATTAAAAACAACAACTTAAATAAAACAATCCCGTTTTACTGCACAGTTTAGTCACGTCAAAAAATAATATTTTTACCTATGTTTCTATATTTATAGATCTATGTTTTAGGTAACAAGTACTTACCAATATAAATTAATAACGTAAGGCTCTAAAAATCACCTTTAAAAACACTATTATTCAGTAAAACTGTTTTATCAAAAGAAGTCTGTTTATAGGTAACTACGGTTATTAAAACATACAAAAAAGCCCATATTAGGTGCTACCTAATATGGGCTTTTATACTCTCGCTAAATTATAAGCGCTTTATGCAAGCATTCTTATAAAGATAACTCTTTTTTAGCGCGAGTTAAGTTATGCGTTACAAGTGAGTTTTTAGAAATTTGAACCGCTTCATATAAATCAGAAATACCCGCAGTGTCTTTTTGAGCCTTAATACGCGCTACACCACGGTTACTTAATGCAAACGATGTAAGTTCGCGTACTTTTAAACGCGGACCATGGCTTTGCTTAAGCAATGCAATTGCTTGTGTACAAATAGCTTCTGCTTCTTCGTAGTTTTTTGATTCAACAGTTAAAGCACAGCTATTAAACGATTTTTCAAATGCAGGTGCTGCAGTTACAGAGTCTTCAATAACCATTAATTTATAATCACCTTGATTAGCCATTGCAGCAGCTGAGCAAGTTAATAATGAGCCAAGAGCGATGGTTTTTAAAAAGTGTAAATTTCATGATTATATTCCTAATTAGTTAAGTCGTACTTGTTGCCGACAACTAAACTTTAGAGTGTTAGCTCAATTACCACAAACGATAAAAACAAACCTAATAAGTGAATAAATCTAACCTATAGACTTTAGTCTAATATTTGGTTTTAAATTTACCTAAATTACAAAAATTGAGTTCCTCTAATATATTAAAAAAGCCCTTAGTTTGGTTGCACTAAGGGCTCAGGAACTATGTGTAGATTTAAAAATCAAACTATTCCATGTATTTCTTTCCAATTACCTGGGTGTACCACATAGCCAAATAACGCATGCCCGCCGTATACCAATTCTGTATTCTCAGGTATCCATAACATTTGACCCGGATGAACCAAATGCGTTTCTCCATTTGCAGTTAGCTCAAAGCACCCTTCAATTACAAAAATAACTTCATCGTATAAAACGGTCCAAGCAACTTTCGCCCCTTCCCACTTAGCAAAACCCACTCCAATGTGAGGTGATATTTCTGTGCTTAAAGCTCGTGCCACATAAGCCATACCAAGGGTCTCCCCTCTAATATTAAAATCTAGATTTTTACTATCTACTAATTTAACTTGTTTCATATTTCGCTCCGGCTTAACCATTTAGCTAAACTAATTCGGCTTTTAACACCAATACCTAAAAACGGCTCTGGAGGATTAAGGCTGGGCATACCTGTAACGTGTTGAATATCGTCGAGGGATTCTGATTGTTCGCCCATCACTAAATCTGCTAATAATGTTCCTGATACTGTCCCCCACGCAATGCCTACACCGTTATCACATGCACTGGCATATACGCCATCATCTAATTCGCCAAAAAAGTTGGTAAAATTACGAGAAATTGCATAAGTACCTCCCCACGAATGGGTAAAAGGAACGTCAATTAACTGAGGATAACGTGCTAAAAACACTTTACGGTGATCATCCTGAATCTGTTTACGCACATTTTCATTTACAGTGGAACTAGCACCGTATTTATCGACATGCTTGTAAGTATTACGAATTAATATGCGGCGATCGGCTGTCATTCTTATCGTTGTGCCAGCATGATCTGCAGGTGTTAAGCCCCAATCTAACAACCCGGTATACGCTTTCATTTCATCATCGTTTAAAGGCCTGGTCCAACTAGCAAAAGTCATGACAGGTAATAATCGATTTTTTAAAAAGCCAAACTCTCGCGTAAATATACTAGTACCAAGTAGTAACTTAGGTGTTTTAACTACACCATGCTTAGAGTGCAGTAGCCACTTCCCATGCTCTTTAGATAAGTTATTTATTGGCGAGTTTTCTAATACCTCAACATTATCAGGAAGGTTATCTCCTAACCCGCATGCTAAAGCCGCAGGCTGAACTAAATAACCACCAGGTGTATAAATAGCGCGACTGTAATAGTTTGTACCCAATACTTTAGAAAGATCATCTCCATTTATATGTTGGTAAGGCTCACCTAAATCTTTCATCAAGTGTTCAAAATGATCTAAGTAAGCTTCACCACGCTCACCGACTGCACCTTGATATTTACCAGCTGCAGACCATTGGCAATCAATCTTATATTGCGATACTAAACTCGAAAGCTGATCTATCGCTGAGCGATTAAGCTTAAGTAGCTTTTGCTTATGCGCAGGATCTGGATGCTCTAATGAAAATTTATGCGGTAGATCAATTACAAAGCCTGAGTTTCGACCCGATGCTCCTTGCCCAATACGCTGCGCATCAATCAATATAATACGTGCATTAGGCGCATGCAAAGCTAGTCGCCTAGCCATTGCAAGTCCAGCGAACCCGCCACCTAGTACAACGTAATCGGCAGTTTGTTCACCTGTTAGTCTAGGTTTTTCTGGTGTTTTAGTTATTGCATGATACCAACCACATGTAGCATCATCGTTTGGTAAATGAATCATTTATTACTCCGCTACAGTAAGCTGTTTTGTATTAAGCTGCTCAAGTAAGTGGCTTCTATTTATCTGAGCTTGTTTACCCAAAAGGGCAAAACCTAGTAATAAACCATCAACAGAATAAAACCGAGCAGTTAAACCATCATCAATCTGCTCTATTTGCCACTCACCAAGTGCCCCTACTGCCGCAGGATAAATAGATAAAGGCATGATTGGAGTTTTCACTATCACTGGTGAACATGTAAAAATAGCTTTGGTCAAGTCGCCTAATAAACAAGAAACCAATGAAGGCACAAGCTGATTAATTGGCGCTATAAATGGCTGCCAGCCTTGACTTGTCTCGGCGCAATCACCCAATGAAAAAATAGTTTCATCACTTGTTTGACCATAGTCGTTAACCTTTATACCTCGGCCAACTTCAAGGCCAGCTTGCTCTGCTAATGCTGTATTTGCTTTTAAGCCAACGGCCGATATAACTAAATCAGCTTCAATTACTTTTCCACTTTGTAAATGTAATTGAGAACTTCCATCAGGCTCAGCGTCAATATGAGAAATACTGTCTTCTAAAAACCAAGAAACCCCAATATCGGTCAATGATTTCTTTAAACGCTCTCCTAATATTTGTGGAATTAAGCGCTCAATTGGCCATTTACCTAAACCAATTACACTCACGTCATAACCACTTGCACTCAAATCGTTGGCAAATTCACAGCCAATTAAACCATCACCTAGAATAGCGATGCGTTTTTTTCCTGTAAGCTCATTTTTAAAACAGCGATAGTCTGTTAAATCATTAATACTTAATACATTACTACAATCGCCAGCAATCGGGATTTTAATAGCAGAAGCACCAGTGGCTAGTACTAACTTGCTATATTCATAGCTGCCAATATTAGTATTTAGGGTCTGCTTATTCCTATCAATCTTTTCTACTCGAGTATGAGGGTAGACACGAATATTAAGCCTTTGCTCCCACTCTAACGCACTTTCATTTTGTAAATCGTCACAACTTTTACCTAATGCAAATGAATTAGATAGTGCCGGTTTACTATAAAGCGCGCCGTTATCAGCAGTAATAACAGTAATAGGGACCGTTGAAGATTGCTTACGAAGTGCTGCCGCTACTTGATAACCACTATGCCCACTGCCAATAATAACAATCGGTTTTAAAGTAATGTCTGATTTTAGGTCTTGTGCTGCAATAGGTTGAGCCTGCTCGATTAGCTCCACATGACTCGCTACTTGAACGTCGTCTTGTGTGATCTCCATCATTTCAAAATCAGCTTTACCTACTAAACAATCTGGGCAGACCCAATCTTCTGGTACATCTTCCCAACGAGTGCCTGGTAAAATGCCATCAGCTGGCCAGCCTTGAGCCTCATCGTAAATAAGACCACAAATAATACAGAGCCATTTTTTCATATCTCTCATCCTACTGACTTTATTTAAAACACCTGTTGCATTCACTTTATTGAATAAAAAAATAAGAAGTGAATGCGAGTAACAAGCCGAAATATTGTTTTAATGATGCAAACGAATCGCAATATTGCGGGTTTGAACATAGCTATAAATTGCTTCTTGGCCTTTTTCTCGCCCAAAGCCAGACAAGCCCACACCACCAAAAGGGGTTTCAATACCACCGGCAAACCATTCATTAACAAACACTTGGCCACCTCTAAGTTGCTGAGCAACATTAAATACATGGTTTAAGCCCTCACCAAACACACCCGCAACTAAACCAAAGTCGGTTCCATTAGCAATAGCAACAGCTTCAGTGTCTGTATCAAACGGCATAACAACAAGTACAGGGCCAAATACTTCTTCTTGCGCTATTGTCATTTCTGGCGTTGCTTCAATTATGGTTGGTGCTACAAAGTAGCCAGGCATATCAGGTATATAGCCACCGGTGATGATTTTTGCGCCTTCTTTTTTAGCTTGCTCGATCATTGCCATAACACTGATTTGCTGCGCTTTTGAGACAACAGGCGTTAAATCAGCCTGCTCTTCGCCAGAGCCAATCAATAAGCTTTCAGCCATTTTTACCACTGCGTCTTTCACTTCTGTATAACGGCTTTTATGTACTAATAAACGCGACATAGCAGAGCAAACTTGTCCAGCATTAAAAAATATCCCGCTGCGTACACTACTTACAACGTTTTGTAAGTCAGCATCATGTAAAACAATAGCGGCAGATTTACCGCCTAATTCCATTACTGAAGGTGTTGCTCTCGCAGCAGATGCTTTAAGAATATGCTGCCCTGTAGGCACTGAACCCGTAAAAACAATTTGATTTACTTCAGCGTGTTCAACTAAATGGTTACCTATAACTGAGCCTTTTCCGCAAAGTAAGTTTATTGATCCCTTAGGAAAACCACAGTTTTCAAGTGCCCTAATTAAATACACCATGCCTACTGGTGATATTTCAGGGGATTTAATAACTACGGCATTACCTGCAGCAAGCGCCGGGGCTAAAGAGCGTGCACAAATAGACACTGGAAAATTCCAAGGCACTATTTGAACCGATACACCCATAGGCACATATTGAGTAAAATCAATGTAGTCTTTACCAAGCGGAATAGAGGTACCTTCGAGTTTATCCGCCATACCTGCGTAGTATTCAAAATAGCGAGCCGATTCTAAAAATTCGTCTTTAGCATCTTGCAAAGATTTACCATTTTCGCGACATAGCTCGAGCGCCCCTTCATCAGCAATATCTCTTATTGCTTGCGCCGCATTGAGCATCCAGTGTGTGCGCATCGCAGGGCGTATATCGTTTAACTCGCCGCTATTAACGCATTGTCTAGCCGCTGCCATCGCTTTATCTGCATCGTTAATCGTCGCACTGGCAATTGTTGCGTATAACTGCCCAGATGCAGGATTAATTACATCTATATGGGTATCAGCATTAAGCCATTGACCGCCTATATAATTAAGGTAATGTGCCATCACTCTTGCTCCGTCGCCGATTTAACTTGTTTTGCTAACCATGTTTGAAAAAAGTGAGTTGGCTTGTCCATTTCCGGAGAAAAAGCACCACCACCAAATCCAGGAGAGTAACGTCCTTGCTGCATGCCTTCAACCGCAATAATGTCTTCGCTAAATACCACGCGCCAAGACTCAACGGTCGACGTTCTACATGCCGCATATTCATCTTTCATTGCCTCGTCACCCACATAAAAAATGCGTAATCGCTCAACTGTTTTATCGGTATTTACCGGGTCAATCATCATCGCAAATGCATGGTCGGCTTGAATGCCAATTAAAACATTAGGAAATAGCGCAATATATTCGGCTTGACGTAACTTGTCCTCAGGCCAGTTAGGGAATTTAGGTAAGTGTGTACCGGCGGTATCAGAAAGGTTATACGCTAAGCTACCCTGACCAGAGAAATGCTCATTAAACATAATGTTATAATGATCTTCTAACTTAGAGTAACTATTTAAAGCGGGGTGTATCCAAGGTAAGTGGTAGGCTTCACAAAAGTTTTCTATTGTTAGTTTCCAGTTACTATTTACTTCTATTTCAATGTGTCCGCTCATATTTACGCGACGCAATAAATCTAAACCGTCATTACCAATAAATTGTTCCCAACGTTTTTCAAGCGGTGCAATGTGCTCTTCAAAACTTGCAGCATCGCCCGACAAGTTAACAAAAACCATATCCATCCAAATGGCTGAGCGCAGTGCTTTTAACCCATGATTTTCACACTTAAAGCGCTCGTCTTTATGCTTTGCAATACCACCAATATGAGGAGTCCCCTTTAAGTTACCGTCCAGATCGTATGTCCAAGAATGATAAGGGCAGCGGATCATGCCTTGTACTTCACCCTCTTCATGAATCAGCTTCATGCCTCGGTGACTACATACATTATGAAAAACCTGCACATCGCCTTGGCGGTTTTTCATTAGTAAAAGTGGTAAATCCATAAAGTTAATTGGCTTTACGTAACCATTTTTTGTCAAATCAGAAGCGAAACCAACACAGACCCATGTGCTGCCAAAAACCTGATCGCGTTCAAATTTAAAATACTCTGGATTGGTATAAGCCTCATTAGGCATCCCTGTGGCCTCATGAATAGGATTAAGTACACGATCAATCTGCTGAATAGGGATTATTTTTTGTTTTACATTGCTCATGCTATTTCTCCAAACGGTGTGTGTGATGAAAGATAAGTCCTAACTTTTAATTTAAGAAAAACAAATTAAGCGTTTTTATTTAAATTAAACTCTCAGGTCATAACTACATTTTGTTATCAACTGACTTGATTTTGATTAACAACAGCGCACTAAACAAACGATTTTTGCGCTACCTATCGATGAGTTTTTATCATGCATAATTGTTGAACTTAACACCTGAAAAGGCTTTAGAGTAATAGCACTAAATCTCATGTATAACTAAAACTCATGGATTGATGAGAATTTATAATTTGTAATGAGGTGGTAAATTTTCTAGTTTTCAAACACTATTTAACAAAAAGCAATAAAAACACACACTCACAGGACAACACATGACACACTCCACAATAAGAGCTAAGTCCGGAATTTTTAAGGGACTCAACCCCACGGTTACCATTGCTTCCAAAGTAATTTTAATCGCCTTCATTTTATTTATTGTGATACTCGCTAATAAAGCAGGTCACTACTTTGAAACTCTCGCTACTTTCTTACTTTATAATATGAAGTGGTTTTCTATTGGCTTAGTTTCGCTCGTGGTCGCCTTTTTGATTTATCTTATGGTTAGTCGTTATGGCCATATTAGATTAAGCGAAAACGATAACGACAAGCCCGAATTTAGTTTTTGGGCTTGGATTTCAATGTTGTTTTCAGGCGGGATGGGAATAGGTTTAGTTTTTTGGTCAGTCGCAGAGCCTATGTGGCATTACGCAGATAATCCATTTACCGAAGGGTTAACCGACGAATCAGCCTCAATGTCAATGCAGCTAACTTTTTATCATTGGGGTCTTCATCCATGGTCACTTTTTGTTATTGTCGCACTAGCCCTTTCTTACTTTTCTTATCGTAAAGGCCTACCATTCACTTTTAGATCTATTTTATATCCTATCGTAGGGGAACGTATTTACGGCCCAATTGGTCATATTGCCGATATTATTACCGTTGCTGTAACTGCCTTTGGTATAGCCCAAACTTTAAGCCTCGGTGTTATACAAATAAACTCCGGATTACAACAAACTTTTGGTATTGATATAAGCCTAACAACACAAACTATTTTAATTGTTACTTTATGTACCATCGCTGTTGGCTCAGTGCTTTCAGGGGTTGGCCGAGGTATTCGTTTATTATCGCAGTGGAATATGCTGCTTTCTCTATTATTAGTATTAATTGTTTTAGCGATTGGACCTACTCGATACATCTTTAATATTTTTTTCGAAAGCACTGGTAACTATCTTCAAAATATTGTGCAAATGGGATTATGGACCGACACACAAAAAGACACCAATTGGCAAAGTTCGTGGACTAGCTTTTACTGGCCATGGTGGATGACCTGGGCGCCATTTGTAGGCATGTTTATTGCCCGTATATCTAAAGGTCGCACAATTCGTGAACTTATAGGCGGTGCACTGATAGCACCGACAGCCATTGCATTTCTTTGGTTATCTGTATTTGGTGGCAGTGCATTAAAAATAGAGCAAGACGAGCGAAACGCCTTTGAACAAAATAACGTTGCAGCTCAAGTAAGCAATTCAGAGCAAGTAATTAAGCAAGATGTATTTATAGGTGGAACAGTCCTTAAGGCCACAAAAGAAGATAGCACGCGCGCACTGTTTACATTATTTAATAACTTAGATGAAGGTTTATTAGGGACGATACTCAGTATTCTAGCGTGTATATTGCTCGCAACTTACTTTATCACCTCTGCAGATTCAGGAACGTTAGTCCTGTGCATACTTGATGCCGCAGGCGATACAGAACCACCTAAATCTATACGTGTCTTATGGGGAGTTGCAATTGCGGTAATTTCATGGGTATTAATTTATGCAGGTGGATTACAAGCAATTAAATTTGCCTCCATTATTATTGGTTTTCCTATCTCGATTTTTATTTTAATGATGGGTGTAACGCTATTTTATAGCATTCGACGCGAGCCAAAACCTTGGGCAATGCTTCCACAACATGTTCGCCCTGGTAAAGATCAACTCGATGAACCAATAAAGCATACTAATACAATCAACTAATCTGCTAAATGATCAAAAAATACGCGCTGCTCTTAGGTTTGCTTCTAAGGCAGCGCATTCATACTATTAAATATCAGAATCTAAACGCCAAATTCTAACCTTACAACAGAGGGTAATTAAACGAGTCCTCGTTCACCTACCTCATCTGGAATTTGTTGTAACAACCATTCTCTAAAGTGCTTAACGCTTGTTGGCATACGACCACGATTATTAGGTTCTATCATAGAAAACTTAGAACCTGTAGTAAGTACATGTTCTGTTGGCCGGATCAATACTCCACTTTGTAAGTATTCATCAACTAGTGACCCCCACGCTAATGCAATGCCTTGACCGTTAATTGAAGCTTGTAAAAGCATTGGGTAGTTATTAATATTTATACGGTTTCTTGGCTCAAGTTGCTCAAGCCCAACACCCGCAAACCACTCTTCCCAGTTAACCCAGCCCATTTGTGTTTCATCTAGGTGTAAAATTGTTTTAGTAAAAATATCTTCCGGTTTAGTTGGACTGCCTATTTTTTCTAAATAAGAAGGGCTACACACCGGAAAAACTTCTTCGCAAAACAACGTTGTTATATTCATATTGGCAGGTTGGGTTCTGCAGTAAAATAAAGCGAGATCACACTCCAAGCGGTTTAAATCAACCTCGTTATCGGAGGCTAAAATACGCAAATCAATATCATCGTGTAAATTTTGAAACTCGGCGACTTTAGGTAACAACCATAACGAAGCCATGGCATTTGTTGTTGCTACAGTTATTTTTTTATCACCTTGCCATTTTTTAACTTGCCCAGTTATATCTGCAATATCAACTAAAGAGCGGCTGATTGCCTGATAATATTGAAGCCCCGTTGGTGTTAAATGAATACTTCGGCTTGCTCTAATAAAAATAGCCTTACCTAAGTACTCTTCTAATTGTCGAATTTGACGGCTAATTGCCCCTTGCGTCACATTTAACTCTTTTGCAGCAATAGTGAAGCTTGAATGTCGTGCAGACGCTTCAAATGCCACTAAACTATTTAACGGCGGTAACGGATTAATTTTCATATAGCTTCCTACTTTGTCTCTACTCAATAGAAACGACTGACCAACCAATTTGAGAATACATACACGTTTATAAGGTATAAATTAAGGTGAGTAATTTGCAGGTAATTGTTGTGGTCAACTCATTGTTCGCTTGAGTTTTTCTACCAAGTCGATTGCCAGCAACCTATCATCTCAAATAGACTAATTCACTGTAACCGATTATAAAAAGTAATATAAGAGCATAAACTTATTTCAAGCAAAGCTTATGCTCTTCTTTTTTAAAAATAATAACCAATATTAATATTAAAACGGCGCTCAGTTTCATCGCTGTCACCAGCAATTGAGCCACCAACAAACGGCTGGTTTTTAGCGTGTACTAAGTCAAAATAGGTGAACAATCCACCGGCAGCAACTGAAAACCCTGTTACGTTCATCCAAGTATCTGCACTGCTATCAGATTTATCGTAAATTACTCCGTAATCATTATAAAACTGCAAAGCGGTTACAGGCCCCCATTTTACAGGTAAGTTGTAAGCAATATTTGCATTGGTTGTAGTCGCCTCAGCAGCAATACTGTCATAAAACGAGTACGCACCTACAGCCATGGTGTTTGCGTTTTCTATATCGTAATTGTATTCGCCATGTTGAAACTGTAAATTCCACGGCCCTAAATTACTATTCACATGCACTGCCCACGCATAATAATCACCCGCTCTGTCTACACCATCATGTAATCCACCACTTAAAGCAGAAAAGCCAACCTCAGTCTTCCCTTTATCGTGTTCAATATGATAGCCATAACGCGCGGAAAATGTATTATATTCAGCAAGTGGATTATCAAGCTCTGCGTATGTCCCCTCCTGTGCGCCCCTAAAACCCACTACATCATATGAATAACGATCACTACGGTTATCAACATAGCCATCTATGCCACCTAGCTCATCATTTTTAAAAAAGCCTAAATCAAGCTGCCAATTATCTGCTATTTTACGTTTAAATATCACCCCTAAATCGTGGTCATCCTCGAGCCCAATGTAGTAATTAGTACTAAAAAAATAGCTGTGCGAATTATAAGGCCAATTACCAAATGGTACCTTTGTAATACCGGCTTGTACTTGCCAAATGTCAGCAAAATCATATGCTGCATAAGCATATTTAACTGCGGTCATATAATCAAAAAAACGGATCTCGGCATTTAGTTTTACACCGCCTACATCGCCTGTAAAATTTATCCTAAAAATATCAAAATCAAAATCCCCACCTCTGTTTTTACTGCCATCCTCGTACGACGTATAACTGTAGTTAGTACGAACAGCCCCACCTACTTTTATTCCTCCTGCTTTTTGCTCAGCTACAACATCTTGCGCCTCGCCACTATTTGATAGTTTTTCAGTATTGCGTTTTATGGCATTTATTTCATTTTTATTGGCGTTTGCAAGCTTAAGCTGTAAATTTTCAACCTGTTGCTGTAATTCGCTTAATTGCTGTTTAACTGTGTCTAGATCATCGCTTGCATTAGCACTACAGGTAACAACCCCCATAGCAACGGCTAAAGCCGATAGTTTAAAAGCTCTCATTGTGTGTCCTTGTGTGCCGTGTTGATGTTTTATTATGTGTAGCATTACTCGTTTTTTTATTACTTTTAGCTTTGTATTCACGTAAACAGGCAATAATACAATTACAAAAAAAACAATAATTCCATTAAAAAGTAAGCCTAATCACACGTTAAAACCAACCGCGTAAAAGCAATAATGCTAATAAAAACAGATGTTTTTCGGTATATTAAATATGACTAATAATTATTAACCACATTTATTATTTATTAAAATTAGCTCTCAAATTCTGCTTAACATTTCAGCAACAAACAAACTACTTTTTTGATAGGTCACCATGAGAATTAATCATCAATTAATTCTAAGCGAGGCTATAAGTGCACAGATTTAAAACACAAGGGATGCTGGGCGTTATATGAGGAGTGTTACTTTTATATTGTGATGATGTATGTAATGCATTTTATCAATGCTATAAACACGAAAAAGCCGATGTTGGGGTTTAACCCAACATCGGCTTTTTTACTCTCGCTATTTTATATCATGCTTTAGTAAGTACTTTATAAAACGCGTTATAAAGGTTTTTTATAACGATAACTCTTCTTTAGCGCGAGTTAAGTTGTGCGATACCATTGAGCTGTTAGACAATTTTGATGCCTCGTATAAATCAGCAAGTGCAGCTGTGTCGTTATGCGCTTTTAAACGTGCAACACCACGGTTGCTTAATGCGAATGACGTAAGTTGGCGTACTTTAAATTTAGGGCCATCTGCGTCTTTTAAAAGTGCGATTGCTTTAGTACAAATTTCTTCCGCTTGCGCATAATTTTTTGACTTAACATTCAGTGCGCAGCTATTAAATGATTGCTCAAGTGGCTGTGGCGCTGTTGCAGTTTCAATAACCATTAATTTGTAATCACTTTGATCAGCCATTGCAGCAGCTGAACATGTTAATAGTGAGCTAAGAGCGATAGTTTTGATAAGTGTAAGTTTCATGGTCATATTCCTGATTAGTTAAGCCGTGCTTGTTGCCGACAACTGAACTTTAGTGAATTACCACAACCCCGACAAACGATTAAAACAAACCTAATAAGTGAGAAAAATTAACCTATAGACCTTAGTCTAATACGTTTAAACTTTTTCTATATATTTAAATAACTTACGCACTATCTTACGTGCCTAAAATCGCTACTTTGCATTTTAAAATGCATATAATTATTTATGCTTTTATTTAATCGGTTTTATTTTAAGCACCTTGCTTTTGCATAGCTGAGTAACAATCAAACAAATTTATACATTTAATTACATGCAATACTAAGTTATGTATTTATAATTACGGCTCTGGTAACTTTTCATCATTAATGGGTTAACTTTTTTGAAACACATACTTCCTCTTTTTGTTTTATTAAGCACGCTTTTATCATTTAGCCAAAATGCTAACGCAAGGCTTTTGCTCGGTAACAACATGCCTAACACCGGTATGTTTATAAAGTCAGAATTCAATGGCGATAGCAGCATTACATCTACAGGTGTAGAAATGATGGTTAAGCAAAATTACAGTAACTTTGGTGTTGTTTTTACAAGCGCAATTGGCGCGGCAGTAATCGATAATAAACAAGGCGAGCAAGAAGAATTTATAACGTGGGACAATGGCATGAAGCTTGGTTATTTCAATGACTTTTTTATATACGCCGAGCTTGGCTTAGATCTGTTCGAACTCGCCTTTAAAAACGATAGGGGCGATAACACCTACCAAATAGAAAAATCGAACAACGACATAGACGGTTACGCAGGTATAGGTGCGGGTTATCACTTTAAGCCATTTAAAATAGAAGTATTTACTCGAGCACGCCAAATAGATGGCGACTACTGGGAAGCACAAGAACATATTTACAGCGGTGTGTAGCTCAGTTTTACGTTTTAACTCCCTTTTGTTTTATAAGAAAAATAAAAAGCGTGTGAGATACAGCTATTTCACACGCTTTTTAAAAAATTACATTTAACAGGTTTGATCTAACCAATTTATATTTAACGGATAGTTTTGGCTACTTTACCAATACTCAAACCCTGAATTAAAATAGAAAACACCACAACCGCATAAGTAAGAGCCAACAAAATATCGCGCTCGTTCCCATCAGGTAATTGCAATACCAGTGCAACCGAAATACCACCACGCAAGCCACCCCAGGTTAAAACTTTCCACGCGCCAGATGGCAACTCTAATTGCTTATTAAATGTAGTGGTTGTTATACCCACAACAATTAAACGTGCGAGTAACGCGATTAAAATTGTTAAGCCACCAGCAATAAATAAATTACTCGAAAATGCAATCATGACGACTTCAAGCCCTATGAGTACAAATAAAATGGCATTTAAAATTTCGTCAATCAGCTCCCAAAATAAATCAACGTAATGGCGTGTTTTGTCGCTCATAGCCATACTACGACCATGATTGCCCACCATTAGCCCCATCATTACCATTGCAAGTGGGCCCGACAAATGCCAATGGCTTGCAAGTGCATAACCACCAATAACACCCGCTAAAGTAAGTAGTACTTCTTCTTGGTAACTATCAATACTTTTGAGTAAGTAATATAAAATACCACCTAATACCAAACCAAAAACAATACCGCCACCGGCTTCAACCGCCAGCGTGTGCGCTACATAATAGGTTGTAGGAATATCACCACTTGATAAAACACCCAATAAAAGCACAAAAATAACCACGCCGATACCATCGTTAAACAACGATTCACCCGCAATCACGGTTTCAATACTTTTAGGCGCACCCGCAGATTGTAAAATTCCCATTACCGCAATAGGATCAGTTGGCGAAATTAATGCGCCAAATAGTAAACACCAAATAAACGCTAAATCAAAACCAAGCAAAGGAAGTACTAAATAAAGCGCACCAGCAATAATAACCGTTGATAGCAACGTACCAACACAGGCCAAAATACCTATTGGCAATTTATAGCGCCTTAAATCGCTAACATTTACATGTAGCGCCCCAGCAAAAAGCAGCATAGAGAGCATGCCATCGAGCAAAACTTCAGTAAAATCTAACTGATCGAGCAAGCTCACTTCGTAATCTATAAGATCATCAAACCCTAAAAAGCCCAAAAATATAGCGCCGATAGATAAAAGCATCGAAATAACCATAACGCCAATGGTTGTTGGCAAGCCAATAAAGCGATGGTTTACATAGGTGAGTAACGCGGTAATTGATAAAAATATCGCACTTATTTCAAGTACGCTTAGGCTGGTTCCTGGTGCCATGGTTTAAATCTCAATATTTATTTAATGATGCCTTACTCAAAATAAGCAAAGCAGAAGGGTTATTATTTTTTATACGGTTATCTCGCATTATATTCGCGTAGCCTAAACAAGCATACCCAAAATATTAATTATAAATACACACCCTACTCTATTAACGTATTTAAGGTATTAACTTACGCGTTAAATAAAACAAAAAAAACCATGTTAGGAATTAACCTAACATGGGTTTTTTTACTCTCGCTATTTTATAACATGATTTTGGTAAGCACTTTATAAAAGCATTTATAAAATACTTATAAAGAAAGATCTTCTTTAGCGCGAGTTAAATTGTGCGATACCATTGTACTTGTAGACATTTGGTTTGCTTCGTATAAATCAGCAAGGCCTGCAGTGTCGTTATTCGCTTTTAAACGTGCAACACCACGGTTGCTTAATGCAAACGATGTAAGTTGGCGTACTTTAAATTTAGGGCCATCTGCGTCTTTTAAAAGTGCGATTGCTTTAGTACAAATTGCTTCAGCCTCAGCGTAATTTTTTGACTTAACATTCAGTGCGCAGCTATTAAATGATTGCTCAAGTGGCTGTGGCGCTGTTGCAGTTTCAATAACCATTAATTTGTAATCACTTTGCTCAGCCATTGCAGCAGCTGAACATGTAAGTAGTGAGCTAAGAGCGATAGTTTTGATAAGAGTAAGTTTCATGGTCGTAGTCCTGTTGGTTAAGCCGTGCTTGTTGCCGACAACTGAACTTTAGAGAATTAACACAAAACCGACAAACGATTAAAACAAACCTAATAAGTGAATAAATCTAACCTATAGACTTTAGTCTAACAATAAATAAAAGTCCGTATCTATACTAAATTTAGTAAACAATTGAATCTAAATAAGAAATAATATATGGTCATCGATTGTAGTTGTATTAAATAAAAAGAACTGAGTGACATTTAAAAGGGATATTAAATTGAATGACTTTGAGGCTACACTAGCTGTAGAAAGAATAATAAATAGCATAACCGCAACGTCAACTGATGATAGTTTAAAACTAGCAAGACTAGGCGTCAGATCTATACTGCAAGAATACTCCGCAGTTAATTTAGACACATCTCTGACATTAGTTGAAACAATTCAAGAGATTTCAGACAATGGTGCAAGTGCTAGTTTAAGACATATATCTATTTTAATTTTAAGGTTAACAGCTGTCCCACATTTTTTTCCAAAACAAACGAGTGGGAATAATGCAGACGCTAAAATTATATCTTTGATAGAACCAAAATTATCCGATTTTTACAAACGTTTTGACATAAATAGACAAGATCAGACCTATCTCAAGTTGGATAAATTATATGAAGTCCATGATTTCTGCTGTGAAAAACTAAAATGCTTATTAAATGTTCATGCGAAAATAGAAACCATATCCGCTGAAAAGCAATTAATATTAAAAGCTCTTGGTGATAACACTGTAAAATCTTATTTCGCTTCTTATGATTACTCTAGAATTAGAGCATCAGTAGAAGCGGTATTAACTCAAGTTCTGGAGTTCTCAAAAACTAATAACAACAATTTCACACGGCGTTTGAAAGACTTAAGAGATCTGATTTCAGATGAAATTCAATATTGTGATTTGTATCCTACAATTATTACAATAAATTATTTTAGACCTTTTTTATGTTCAATTGATGAAATTATACAAAGTGAAGCTGAAAAAGCTTATGAGCAATTTAAATGTGAAATTAATAGTAGAAAAGGAAATGAATTCACATTAGATAAAAAATACCCACTTCACAAAGTAAATGAGGAAATAAGGCTCGTAATTCCAGTCCACAATGTTGGACCTGGAATGGCAGATAGAGTCATTGCCCATATAAGCTGCACTAATGCAGAATTAATAAATGAAGAGATAGATCTTGGAAGTGTTTCCATGGGAGATTTTGTTATTCCACTTTCTTTTTTATTAACTGAACCTCAAAAGGAAATATTTTTCGAAATATTAATCACTTGGAATGTGATTGGTCAGTCATCAGAAGAAATGTATACATTGACTGTAAGAGTAGGTTCTCAATCGTCTAATATTGATTGGCAAACGATCAGAGACATCAGTCCATATAATTTAGATATTGCTATGGGTAATGATTTTTACGGTAGAAAAGATAAAATTGCTCGCCTATTTTCACTAATTGCTGCAGGTAAAATGCAATCTAGTTATATAACAGGTCAACGCCGAGTTGGTAAAAGCTCATTAGCTAAGGCATATGAAGAAGAAATTATAAAATCACATAATGATTGTTTTGTTCTAAATATTGAATGCGGGGATTTTAAATACCCATCTGCAGTCGAAACTGTAAATGCTTTAGGTCATGAAATTGAGGAGTTCTTATCTCAACATTTACCCATTGAGGCGAAATGGGAAGCGAAAGAAATG
The DNA here is from genome assembly GCF_015864715.1 of Pseudoalteromonas sp. NZS71. Classification (NCBI taxonomy): domain Bacteria; kingdom Pseudomonadati; phylum Pseudomonadota; class Gammaproteobacteria; order Alteromonadales; family Pseudoalteromonadaceae; genus Pseudoalteromonas; species Pseudoalteromonas sp. NZS71. The sequence continues at coordinate 51,284 of NZ_JADYWS010000012.1, forward strand.
AATGGATCTTTAGCCCCTATATCTAGATTAGTTACCCAGTTAGAAAGATTTGCCCCTAAAAAGCGGTTTTTAATAATTATCGATGAATTTGATGAAATTAACCAAGATTTATATCGATACAGTGAGATAGCTGAAACATTTTTCTTAAATTTACGTGCAATAAGTAGGAAAAGAAATATTTGTTTTTGCCTCATTGGCGCAGAAAGGATGTCATTTGTTATGTCATCACAAGGTGAAAAACTAAATAAGTTTACACGAGAGCCAATTGATAAATTTAATCAAGAAACTGAATGGCAAGATTATGAAGCTCTAATTAAAGCTAATATTGGAGAAAGTATTACTTGGCTAGACAATGCCATTAGAAGAATTTATTACTATTCTAATGGTCATCCATATTTTACAAAACAAATATGCTCAAAAGTATTTGATAATGCGGTGATCTCTAAAGACTCTGAAATATCTGACGCGGAAGTGGAAACAGCGATTCTAAAACTTATTCCTGAGTTAGATGTGAATGCTTTTCAACACTTCTGGCGAGATGGTATTTCTAGTGATTTAGATGAAATTGAGATCATTACAATTAAACGATGTAGGGTACTGGTAGGATACGCAAGAGCGAAAAGATTAAACTTAGATGCTAATGTAGAGCATATTAAGAGCCAAGTGTATTCTGGACAAATCCAAGAAGCGGAGATTTTACCCATTTTAAGCGATTTTTGCCGTCGCGGAATTATGGAAGAATTAAATAGTGAATATAAAATAATAATACCTCTTTTTGAGCGATGGCTTGTTAACCATGGATTTAATAGCTTAATCGCTGATAAATTAGGTGACGAATTAGCAGAAAGAAGACAAATAGAAGAAGATGATGCTTATATTCAGGATGAAGAAATTCATAGTCTATTAGATTTATGGCCTGATTACAGAGGAATTAAATTCTCTAATCACATAATTAGAGACTGGCTTTCACAAGTGCCTAGTCACATACATCAAAGGCTCTTATTTAAGTTACTTAAACATACCAGGTTCTATAAAGAATCTGAAATAAGAAGTTCATTGAAAGATCTACACAATAAAGTCCGTAGGAAGCTAGACGTCGTAGTCCAAAAAAGTAAGTCCCAGCGCAGAAAAGATATATGGATTACTTACGTAGATGGTGCTGGTAAAAGTGGCTCTCAATTCGCAGCCTGTTATGCAGAAGAGAATTTAATTAGCTCTACATGTGTTAAAGACATTACTGAAATTGATCATATTTTACAAAAAAAATTAGCCGTTCCAGAGGAAATATCAACAATATTAATTGTTGATGATTTTATAGGTAGTGGAACAAGCTTATCTGAAAATATCAAAAGTTTTTATCAAAGGAATGGCTCAGTGTTGCATGACGCTAATACTACTATTCTCCTTGGTGTTGTATGTGCAACAACCAAAGGGGAAGATAAAGTACGTAAAGTATTAACAGATCTAGATGAAAATTCTGACCTAATCGTATGTGAAACAATCTCTAACACACACTATGCTTTTAATGAACATAATACAATTTGGGAAAATAATGAAGAGATGCTCCAAGCCAAAGAGCTTTGCATGAGATTAGGCAGCGAAATAGATAAACAACGACCTTTAGGATATGAAGAACAAGGCTTATTAGTTGTATTTTCTAGAAACTGCCCTAACAACTCTTTACCCGTTTTGCATTCATCAGGAAGAGGTAACAATCAGTGGAAACCATTATTTGAAAGAGTAAAACATTAGTTTCCAGTTAATAAACATAGAAATAATTCTGCAATAAATAAACGAGCAATTGTATTGATAAATTGCTCTGATTAACTGTAAAGTTAAAAAATTGACTTTACAGTTAATCAGCCTCCAATAACACATCATTTATCTCCCAAACCTATAAACTCCCTCGCCCATATGCCATAATCTAAATAATTCATTATTTTAGTAACTTGGCGCGCATTTAGGCGATTTTAAGTTAACTACTCAGGGTTTTCAGCATGGCATATCAAGAGCAAAATCAAGCAACAATCTATTGGCACGATTATGAGACCCCCAATAAAAATAAGCACCTCAAGGGCCATACGTAATTTCTGCACACATTTCTGTACGCAGAATTATTTTTAACAATTTTAGAGCTACTTAGAGCTGTAAACTTTACAAAATAAGAGTTATAAGAAAATTTTATAACTGTTTACGTGGGGCTGGCGATTTTGTCCTGATATAAGCAGGGATGTCAAAAATATCAGATGGCTTTGGCCTAGCTTTGTTAGCTTTTTCCTCAGGCTTTTTATCTTTACTAAAGTCATCAGTAACCATTTTAGTACTGGCTCCCGTAGCAATTACCATTAACTCATAGTTAGTCGCTAGGCTTTCTATTTTTGAAACACCACAAATAACTAACGCGTTTGGGCTTACCTGCTGGCGAACGGTGTCGGTAATGAGGTTATAACTACCTAGTGAAATTTCATCTTTACAGTTCACTTGTATTATCACACCGGTACTAGATGACATATCAACTTGATTAACCAGAGGATTGTTAAGTGCCCCATCAAGTGCAGTAGTAAGCTCGCTTTCTTCATCGCATTTACCAACACCTAGTACTGCATCACCCTGGCAATCCATAATTTTCGCAAAATCGTTTAAATCAACATTAATAAGTCCTTGAAAACACAGCATATCGATTAATGATTTTATCAGTGAATGGAGTATTTGGTTTGAATGTTTAAACGCATCGAATAATCCTATATCGTTACCAAGCACTTCAATCAGTTGATCGTTTGGGAGTGTAATAACAGCATTAGCATGATCTTTTAGATCATTTAGGCCGGTTTGCGCTATATTGCATCTAAACTGCCCCTCACTACTAAATGGCAATGTAGCAACAAATATAATGGGCTTACCTTGCTCACTCGCAAGCTCTGCAATATACGGGCTAGCGCCAGTCCCAGTACCGCCACCCAACCCTGTTGCACACAGTATTATATCGCAGCCATTAATAAGCGTTAAAAGCTGCTCCTTACTCTCTTCCGCTGCTTGCAGCCCAACTTTAGGGTCTGCTCCAGCACCGTAACCATGAGTGAGCTCTGCACCTATAAGTACCGCTTCATCACTTTGCGTATGCTCAAGTACCACTTTGTCGGTATTAACGCTGTACAAGTGCGCCTGCTCAGACTCGCGCTGTTCAAAAATACTGTTAAGCGTATTACAGCCACACCCACCAATGCCAAATACACCGATTGATAAACCATCATTTTGCTGAATTAATTGAAACATAACTACTCCTTAACTTTTAAAGGAGCATAGCAAACGGTTGCGTCAATTTTTGACGCACCTAAGCTTTAAATCAATTAAAGGTAGTTTGCTGTAGCCGCTTTAAGCTTGCTAACAATTCTTTGTCGCAGCTTTTCAGGTTTAATAACTTCCAGCCAATGAGCACATTTAAATAACTCATCGGTTAATTGCTCGGTATCAATAGTCTGGTAGGTAAGTAATACGTTTTTATCGTCAATATATTGCTTATCAGTCAGCTCGCCAAGCTCAATAAACTCTTGATTAACAGCCGAATGGGTAGGTACTTTTATTACTAATTCGATAGTTTCTTGCGACATGCCTTTGTTAATAGCACTACGTAACGATTTTAATTGCTCGGCACTTGGCTCACGTCGTGTCTTTTGCAAAATGTGTACATTACGAATGCGGTAAACCGGCATCTGGTAACACTTATCGTGAAGCGTCCCCACCATAAACTGCGCCATTAACACACCGCCTTGCTCAACTATGTTATAAAAACTCAACTCAGCAAACTTTAACCAATGTGCCTCATCGTAAAGTACTCTATAAAGCTCAGCGCTCACTGCACGCTTATGCTTAATCACATGCTCAATTTGCTCAACTAGCTGATTATCAATATTCACTTTTAACGACGACTTTGGAAGGATTGAAAGCCAGTCAGGTACATGGCCATTAAAACGTTTAAGAGCCTGCTCTGCTTTAATATGCACTGACTGCTTAACGTCACTCGGGACTGATTGCGGTAATAACTGCTCCAACAGCAAATAGTGTTCAGCCATTTCACTGCTCATTACTTTTGTATTACCACCTCGCCACTGCGCATTGATAGACCAGCCATAGGGCTTACTGCGGGCATCTTTTTCAAGCCCAAAGCAACCTTGCTCATAAAGTGATTGTAGGTCTCGCTGGAGCATCCGAGTTGATAAAACAATACCTCGTTCAATTAATTGCTGTTGTAATTGTTGTGTCGAGATAGAGCTTGGCCCCATTGGCACAAGCTCGAGAATAAATAAATGACGATTTGAATTCATTAATGACTTAATCAAGTTTAAGGTTAAAATCTTCCTACTTTAATAAAGCAAAACTAAACATGAAATTTTGCCAATAAATTGAGTTATGATGGCGAGAAATTTAAATTTATCACCATCATAAGCGCTATGCGCTAAAAGAAGTATAACTTAAAGGGATTGAAATATTTTCTACTACAAATTTATAATATGATTCTGCAGAATCATCGATTGTATTAGGTCCAACTACAACATATTCAATAGTCTTATTTGTAGTCTTTGAAAGCTCACTACCATATTGCAAAATTTGGCCTAGAGCTTCTCTTATACATCGTTCCGCTGAAAGTGAAGATTTAACTTCAAAAATAATATATTTATCTTCAAGCTCTACAAGAATATCTATGTAATTAACCTCGGGCTTAACCGCACTGATACCATATTTATTTCTTAATTCATGAAGTAATTTTTTTTGTATTCTATTGTGTACCCTACGAGATATATATCTTGCTGATCTAGAAATTAAAACATTATCAATATCTGTAACATCAGATACTTCTACTTCCTCTGATGTAGCTGCTTCTGCAGAATAATGTGAAAAGATAGCATTTATTCGGTCGACGCTCTCTATTTTATGAATTGTTCCACCATATCCAAACGGAACTTCATAATTAATTTCAGTATCTATAAAGTCAACTTCTATTGTATGACCCAATTCAGCTGAATGACGGTAAAGAGGCTTTTCAATGCCTTTTACAACAGCATAAGCACCAATAACTAATCTAGGTCTATTTCCTTGAGGGGCACTATGTAGTTTTACTGCAATAAGATCTCCAGGCTTTAAACTCAAGAAGTGCTTTAATGTAGAGTACGACTCTTTAGGCTCATTTTTATTTTTCAAATACTCAACGATTTCATTCTGTGATTTCCCCAAAAACTCACTCATGTCTTCAGAGAAATTAAAACCAACAGCAATAACATTACTCTTTATCATTAAAGGTAAAACATCCTTAAATGAGTTCGAATTTCCGCCATATTTGCTACCAATCACATAATAATTAGGCACTTCACTCCATATAAACTTTTTTTCACCTGCAGGCCAATTGACCTCTGTCACATTCTCACAACCTTCCTCGGCAACGAAGACAAATTTAAATCTTGTATCACTTACTTTTTCATAGGATTGGACTGTTCCACCTTTATGTGATGGTAACCTTTGCGCCTTATGAATGTATATTCTCCCGCCAACAAGTTCTTGGGCTCTAGCTTCTGAAACACTCCAATCGCCGCTTTCCCATAAGTTGCTTTTTGCGTTAATTTCTTTAAGCTTCTTATCTTCATCTTTCTTTTCAATAAAATGTACAGCTGTTAATTTTCTTAACATATATTTCCCTATTATTTTGAAACTCACCTAATAATTAGTATTTACGAAAAGCACTTATATTAGTAGGCTGATACCACTTGCCTCTTTTGCCAAAACAACAAAAGAAAAGGCCAACGAAAAGACGACTAACAACTTAAATAATAATTTTATATTCAACTACATTCTCAGCTTATTTAAATAGTGCTCAGATAAAATCTAATATCTCGCAATCTAACTACAACAAACTCTCACATGATGGACATTTTATATTTAGCGGCTCCATTGGCATTTGTGAGTGGTAAGTCCAATAGTCCCCATTTTTAATTAATCTAGTATCGCAGCTATTACAGTGGTTATATGTTGTAAAGTGCTTACATTGGTTACATTCATACCACGCTGATTTTGCTCTGTTGTTTATTTTTAGCGTTAGATCGTGTGAGCCACATGCTATACAAAAGTTTAGTGACTCGACATCATCAACCTTGCCATTTAACGTATTATTCTCAATACCGTACTGTAGGAACATCCCTATCATACGCTGAAATTCATCTAAGTAATTCAGCCTTTCAATAGGGTTAGCACAAATAGCACCGTATTGATGAAAATACTCCTTTCTGTTTTTATCCCAATCAAACAAAGCTAACTCGCCGTAATAACTATTATTCCCCCATGACTGCGGAGATACTTTTTTAGTAATTGCTGATTTAACAGGATGAATAATAAAAACAGTATTTCTGCCTTCTTCACTATAATCTTTATCTTTATATAGCTGCTTTACAACCCCAGAAACCCCTCCAGCTTTTTGAAGCACAGAGTTTGAGTAAAATTTTGCATCCATTACAAAACGCTTTTTATAATCCTCACCATTTTTTTTAATAAAAAATATATCCATCACAAAGTCTGGCGTTTTACCATTTTCTAGCATTGGTTCGTAACTAAGTTTAATTGTTCTTTTTAAGTTATCGTTTTTAAATACCAAACTTTGATAATTTTGCTTAGTTTCAATAATATTTATAAGCTCTTTTTTCCAGTCATCCGTTGGTGTATAACCATAGTTTTGAACTAACACTTTTATCAATTGAAGTAAGCACCAACGTTCATAAAGAAGAGGCATATTAATCAAACCTATCTCTTCAACTCTCTCGAGAGACAGTAATAAATCATCATCAGTTAAGCTTGTTAACTCGCGTATTTTTTTATAACCAGAATGAATAAATTGATAATCAGGGTTTTGTACGAATGTCATTGAGTTAGGGAAAACGGAGGATGCTTTAACTCCCATACTCTTTAGCTTTTTAATTGCCGCTTTAAACTTGCGTAATTTAGGTTCTAGGCTATTGAATACAACGCCTACATGCTTTTCTTGGATGGCGTAAAAATCTAATCGTTTTTGAATTGATCGCTTTTCACGCTCTTGCTCGGCTCGCTCATTCTTAGTAAGTTTTTTTACCCAGTTATTATGATTAAAATGGACAGCTTTACTTCTTTCAGCCTTAAAACTTTCATGTCTTTGCGTTAACTTATCACCACCCACTATTTTTATTTTACGCATACTTATTAACTCATAAGTATGCCACTGCTTACCATTTGAAAAACCACTTTTATATTTCAGGTTTCCCATAATTTTGTATTCAAAGCCCTGCTCTAGCAGATTTAAAAAAAGTGGTTCACCTTGCTTTAAAAACACATTTTGAGTTGCAACTTCAGTCTCAAACCAATTATCGCTATATTCTTTTTTAATCGCTAAAAAACGAGAATCACCGCCCTTTGTCTTTGAGCCAATTTTTAAAAAACATATAGAAGTGTTTTGCTCTTCTAAACCACGTTGGTTAAACAATTCGAGCTTCTCTTGTAAATTAGCCGATAAAAACTTTGTATTAAAAGAATCTCTTAACTTTTCTAAGTCTTTTTTTACTAAATCTTTATCTATCAGTTTATCTTCAACAAATGCTTCTAAACGTGATCCTAGTTTTACTATATTTGATTCATAGCGCTTCGTTTTATTTTGAGAAATTGCCACTAATTGCTTTATAATTTTATATAGTCGCTCAAGTACATAAAGAATATAGCGGTTTTCAGGAACATTATAACTTGGCTCTGTGCTCCGGCTTGTAAGAAGCTTGCTACCACCTTTTGTAGCTAGTTCCATAAAAGTACGATTAACTGGTTTTACAGCCTTTCTTGGCTTTAACGTTTGAACTTCTCTTAGCTCAGCCTTGGGATTTTTTAAAATATTTTGACTATGGGAAAGTAGGTTATTAACCAGTGCAATTGTATCTTGTGTAACGACACCATCATTAACTGTCTTCCCCTTACCCTTTACATAACTTTGCTCGTCTAAAATCAACTCCCATAAGTCACTTTTAAAGTCAGCCAAGTAAGTATCTAGCTGCTCTAAAGTAAAATCATATGATCCAATATTTACTTGGCAAACTTCATGGGCTAAATAAACTTTTATGCTCCCAGCGGTTCTATGTGCCTTCCCTTGCCAGCGCTTGCTTTTATTAGACCAGCTATCAGCTTCTATCCACCATTCTTTGAGGGTTTCTGTATCAAGTACGCATTTAAGGACGATTTTCTCGCCAGCTCCATTTACAAAATAAGGCTTTATTGTACTCTTTTTTAGAAATCTAAACGCAAGCTGTCCGCATTCGATACCCTCAGTTTTTGGATATATAACCGTGCTACAAATGTACTTATCTACTTCATACTCACAATCTAAAGGCAACAGCGATTCAGTAATACTTAATACTGTGTTCTTGTCATACCAGGTAATATCAATATATTTAGCTTCAAATTCAGCTTTCATTTTTATGCCCAGTAATTCACAACACCGTCATTATCTTTAGCGTTATTAATAATTGATTGTAACGCCACAATACTCGAAAACTCTTCATCCATATTTTCATGGCTTTCTAATATTTCTTCTAACAGCGGTTTTAAAACCTTATCAAGTAAATCTAACTTATCAGATTGTCCCGACTTTTTATTACCATCGAAAGTAAATTTGGGCAGCACTTTATGAATAATAAAATTATTAATAGCCTGCTCTTTATCTTCATTTACATCTTTAAAAAGCGCCAGGTAATTAAGCCCCTGCCTAATCGTTCGCATACCAAATTCAACACCTAAAGGATGAAAAAAACGGCTATTTAGTTCTTTAAACTGTATACAAAAATCGTCATTAATAGAGTAATTAGGATATGGCGTCCTTACACCTAGATCATCTATTTCAAATACCACGGGCAGCGCCACATCTTCAAAGCCATACGCGTCAATTTCACTAATAATCTTATCCCAATCACTCAGTAGCGGGCTTCTAAACTTCATTATGTGAGCGCGATCTAAAATTTTAGGAGATAAATAATGCGTAGTTTCATCAATATTAATTGCACCAATAATGCGAACGTTTGGAGAAATCGTTATAGATGAAGGTGTACTAATTACACCTGCAAGCATACGCCTAATGTCACCGTGGTATTTTATAAGAGAATTTTTATCACTAAAGCCGAATGCGCGTTTCATTTCATTGTTAACATCTTCGTCTTGCATAAGCGCTATAAAATCGGTAATACCATTTTTATTATATTTTTCTTTAGCCCCAGTAATAATAGATACAACGCCTTTAAGTTCTGCTAATACATGCGATGCTTCATCATCTGAATAAAGTTGAATCTCTGGCTTTTTATTTCTTTCTTCAAGTTTTGATAAAAAATCAGCAAAATAGTATTCAACCCTCGCCAAGTTCATTTCATCCAAACAAATAAAATAAGGAACTTCTGGGTTTTGCTGTGCCTCAATTAATGCTTCAAGAAACGGAGTTGCTAAATACTTTTTTTCTAAAGGATTGTAATAACCTAACAAATCCTCAGAGCTAGTCCAATTCGGCTTTACCGGAATAATAATAGATTTACCGCCAACAGCATCAGCAAACGAATTAACCAAATTAGTTTTCCCTGAGCCAGAATCCCCCGCTAAAATAATTAAATCGTTACTTCTAATAAGGGTAAGGTAATTTTCAATAATATGACGGGGGTAGAGTATATCGCGCTCTTTGAGATAAGCTTGAATATAAGATACCGCTTGCTGGTAATCACCGTTTAAGTGATCACTAAACTCAATATGCTCAGGTCGCTCACTTACTTTAGTAATATTAGAAACGAAACTATTAAATTCATCATCATCAATAAACTCAAAACTCTTTAAAAAAACAGCCTTTTCTTCTATAAATGCTTTTAGCTTTTCTATTTTTTTAGCCATTACTTCCTCAAGTCCTTTGTATTTATCATCAAGTATTGCTAGCTCATGCTCTTTTTTTTCAATACTTTGCCGAAGTAATTTACTTTCTGAGCCTAATTGTTGGTTTTCTTTTTTACTGCTCTCAACAGAATCCTTTATGGCGTGTAGCTCAACTTTCTCTATCGAAACGGCTCTTGTCATTGAGTTAAGTCGAGACAGGTGCGTTTCTATTTCCGACTTCTGAGTTTCTTCAAACTCTGTTTTAAGTTTACTGAGTTGCTGTTCATAAATAACTTTATCAATAAAACGTTCTGTGCCCTCACCTAGCACTATTGATTTATCTATATTGCTCAGCCTATCTATCTCATTTATAGCAATAGGCAATTGCTCTAGGGGTTCTATATCATCTGAGGAAAGGTTTAATTCAAATGGGTTGCCATGCTTAATTCGCTCACTTAATTTAGTAAGAATTAGCTTCCCACGAACAAACGTCCTTTGGTCTGTTATATAGTATTTATTACCTATAGAAGGATAAACAAAAATGCCACTTTGTAGCCCGTAGCTAACATCTATTGGGTACTCTATTAATTTATTATCAATAATGTTGCGCACATGTTTTAATCGATAAGGAACCGCACCATCTTGTTTAGTTAGCTCGCCCCATACTTCAATTTTTTTATTTTTAATTCCCCAACATTTAAATAACCGCTGGTAAAGCTCTTCATCAGATAAATCTTTTACAACATCTAGTGAGTATTTAACGGGCTCGCCTAGCAAGCTTTCATTACTTAGTACATCGTTATCAGCTTCATATGTCTCATCTGCCATATCTACAACGCCTGTTCGACTATAGCGTCTGTGAGGTGAAGTTTAGTGGTTTGTGCGTCGGTTAAATGAGCTTTGAGTTGGTCACACAATGCTATTAGTTCATCGACTTTGGTTACGATACGACGTTGCTCTTCTAATGGTGGGAGAGGTACTATTGTCGTTGAAAGTCTGTTCAGAGCCATCTTTTGAACTCCAACTTGTTTGGTCTTATCAAAAAATTGCTCTTGAGCAAAATCACCATCTAAATATTTAAACAAATAATATTTATCGACCCCTGTAAATGGGGACAATCTAGCCGCATTTTCAGTTAAATTCATGCCGCTGAACCTAATCGGTATTAAGCCACATTTACCGATGGTCGCACCGACAATGGTCATGTATAAATCATCCGAGGTTATTATATAATTGCTGATTTGAGATTGGACATCTTCAGTAATATAGTGAAGATCGTCTTCTCTAATGCTGCCATTTCTCATATCAGATACTCGAATATAAATATAAGGGGTTACTTCCCTAGATAATACTTGCCCTTTAGGTAAACGCTTTCCGCCCCGAATTGTAACTAACTCACCTAGATTAACCCACTCCCATCCTACTGGTAATTCAAACGGTTTTTCTTCATTGGTGATTGCTGGCAGTGGCTTTTGCTTTTTGATTTTTTTGTCTTTAATCAGTTGGGCTTTTTCTGCTGCTATGCGCTCTAGAAGTTTGGCGGCGGGTTCGTCATCTGGGTTTTGTGGAACGAGTTTACCCATTACTGCTAGTTGTAAAATGGTTTGTTTTAACGTGTCAATACTGGCAGTAGTGGTGAATAGCGTGTCGAAGTGCTCGCTTAAACGCTGCCAGTTTTGTTGAAACTGTGCTGTGGCTTGTTCGGGCGTTGCGGTTTGCTCTGGTGCTTTTAGCAAAGCCTCTAACAGCACTTTAACTAAGGTTTGGTGTGCGGTAATACTGTTTTCAGTTTGTGCCTCAAGCTCATCACACAAGCTCATTAACTCATCTACTTTGGCGACTATACGTTGTTGCTCTCTAGTAGGAGCAAGAGGAATTGGCGCCGCTTTTAATCTATCTTGCGATATGTTCATTTGGCTTTCAGCCATTCCAGACTTTGCGGACTCTAAAAAGTCAGCTGTAGGTCCCGCATTTAAGCACAATGAAATAAAGCGCTCTGACATGCCAATCTCAACTAAATGAAATCGAATTATTTTATCTGAAATCATTAATTTAGGTCGAGTTTCTTGTACAAGGCACGAAACACCGACTCTATTTTTAGGACCTGCGCGCGTGATTAAAATATCACCAACTTTTACTTCATACTGAGGTCTTGGTTCTTTAGATTCTGACAATACCTTATTTTCATACTCGCGATATTCCATGTTCTGAACAGCTGTAGTCTTCAATACTCCCCAAACATCATTATTTGGTGATGCTTCAGGCGGACAGGATGGACTCCATCCAGCATCCATTACAGTTATTAAAGAATTTAAATTTCCCCACTCCCATCCTTGCGGCAATTCAAATGGTTTTTCATCTTCACTAATCTCCGGCAGTACTTTTGGCTTTTTAATTTTTTTGTCTTTAACCAATTGCGCTTTTTCAGCGGCTATTCGCTCAAGCAATACTGACGCTGGTTCGTCGTTTGAATCTTGCGGTACTAGTTTGCCACGTACTGCGAGCTCTAAAATAAGTTCACGGAGTTTTTTAATGCCATGAAGTGAAAACTTTTTTGATGAGCCGCGCCCTGCTGACGATTTTTGCTCAATGGCGGTCGTCCAAATATCAAGATGTTCGGTTATTAGCTGCTCTGCGTTTGTGCTTGGTGTTTTTAACTCAGCCATTACATGCCCTCAGTATCTTTTGAAAGGGCTGCTGACAATATGCCTTTAAGCTGATCGCGCAGTGCTTGTATGTCGGCTTGCTGCTTCGAATAATCTGCTAATAACTCTTCTGGGTTATGGCTGATTACCTCGCCTACATGCGGGTTTTTAATGTCTAGATTGTAATTACGGGCAATAATATCGTCGATTGATACCTTCCACGCTTGCTCGGTCTCAGTACGGCTTGCAAAGCCGTCTGCTTCGTTGCCCCACCATTCGAGCTCCGTTTTAAATTCTTCAAATTTCATTGGTTTGGTTTTGTTGTAATTTTTAACGCCTGCTGGGTATGGGTGCTCGTAAAACCACACGTCTTTTGTTGGCGTGCCTTTGGTAAAAAACAGAATGTTAGTTTTAATACTTGTGTACGGGGCAAATACACCATTAGGTAAGCGTACTATGGTGTGTAAGTTACATTCCTCAACCAATAGCTTTTTAATTTTGGTTTTAACGCCTTCACCAAACAAAGTACCGTCTGGCAATACCACTGCTGCGCGGCCTTTAGTGTTGAGCACTTCTATAATGAGCTGTAAGAATAGGTCGGCTGTTTCGCGAGTTTGCATGTCGCTTGGGAAGTTTTTTTCGATGCCGTCTTCTTCAGTGCCGCCAAATGGAGGGTTGGTGATGATTACATCTACTTGGTCATCCCAGCTTGAAAGCGGTTTATTTAGGGTATTGCCGTGTTTAACTTGTACCGGCACCTCAATGCCGTGAAGCATCATGTTGGTAGTACACAGTAAATGCGGGAGTTGTTTTTTTTCTACACCGTGTATTTGCTTTTGTAATATTGGGTGGTCGTCGCCCGATTTAACATAGTTTGCTTTTACATGGTCGAACGCACACGCTAAAAAGCCACCAGTACCACAAGCAGGGTCCATGATTGACTCGCCTAGTTTTGGGTCGGTTACTGCAACTATAAATTTAGTAATGGCGCGCGGGGTATAAAATTCGCCCGCGTTGCCTGCGCTTTGTAAGTCTTTTAGTATTTGCTCGTAAAGGTCGCCAAATAAGTGGCGCTCTTTTGAGTCGGTGAAGTCTATTTCGTTTAGTTTGTTGATCACCTGGCGTAGTAGCGTGCCGTTTTTCATGTAGTTAAAAGCATCGCTAAACGCTTGGGTGACTACATAGCCGCGTGGGTTTTTGTCTATTGGTGCGGTTAGGTTTTTAAGCTCTGGAAAAAGCTTGTCGTTTACAAACTCTAAAAGCTCATCGCCGGTGATGCCTTCGTTATCGGCCGCCCAATTGCGCCATAAAAATTGCTCGGGGATTGGCTCGCGGTAATCGTCTAATTCAAGCTCTAGCTCTTCTTCTTGCGCGTCGAATACTTTTAAAAATAGTAACCACGACATTTGGCCAAGGCGTTGTGCGTCGCCATCGACACCGGCGTCTTTTCGCATAATATCTTGAATAGACTTAATAGCTGAACTGATAGACATAGTATTCTCTTGTTTGATTATTTTTATAAACAGCGACTAAAAGCAAATATAAAAGCTGTTTATTTTGATTGGTTTAATGCTTTGCTGTCGCTCATATAAAGAGACAGCAAACATATAATTAAGCTGTTTTAGGTGTTGGCATTTGGTATATTTGTGCTTCTAGCTCTTTAACCGCTTGCTCGTATTGCGCCTTACCACCAAAGCCTTTTTTAACGATTTCACTTAGGCTGCCAATTTGGTTAAATGGCGCTACTTTAAGTGCTTGCATAGATTCTATTTCTTGCACGCCTACATCTGCGTATTTTAACAGAAGGTTCTCGAGTACGGTGTGCGCGGTACCCGAATATTTAGTGAAATAGTTACGCTTTTGTACGTTATCTGCGCGTTCTTTACGAGTTAATGGGGGTTGGTCGTAAACTACATGGCAGATCATATCAAAGGGGTCCATGTCTTTGCCGACTTCTTCTTCGAGGGCTGACCAAATAATGCCTTCTTCGGCGAGCTCGTCTATTACGGCTTGTTTGCGATCTGACTCATTCCAACGTTTTACAAAGTCGTCGAGTGAGCTGAATTGTTTGCTCATGGTTTTACGGGTGTAATCTATAAATGACTCGGTAACAAGTTTACCGTCGGTATCGTAATACTGTACTCGCTCTGCGACTTTATTAACGGTAACACCCGATACGCGGTACTTAACCATTTTACTTGTTTCATCGTCCCATTCGCCATCCAGCGTGCCATCGCCTTTAGGGTCGTTAATGGTGTCGTTGTTGGCATCGGTTGTATCGTCAGTGGTTTGGTCGCCAAATACGTTGTCTGGTGTTTCTGCGCTGGTTGTATCATCTTGTGATTCAAGATCAACGTCTTCGTCTTCAATATCAGTGGGCGTTACTTTTATTATTTTTTCTGGTGTGCCATCAAAGCGTTCATCGGCAAATAATTCGGTGGCTTTTTTAAAGTCGAGTATCGTAAACCAAAGCTTACCGTAGCGATCGTCAATACGGGTACCACGGCCAATGATTTGTTTAAACTTGGTCATTGATTGTATGTTTTGATCAAGCACTACTAGCTTACAGGTTTTAGCGTCTACCCCTGTGGTCATAAGCTCTGAGGTGGTAGCAATAACTGGGTATGGGCGTTTAGGGTTTATAAAGTTATCGAGCTGACCTTTACCTAGTTCGTCATCGCCAGTGATTTTCATTACGTATTTATCGTTTTTTGCCATTTGCTCTGGGTTTAAGTTGGCAATGGCACGGCGCATGCGTTCGGCGTGATCTATGTCGTTACAAAACACGATGGTTTTAGCCATAGGGTCTGTACGTTTTAAATAGTTGGTAATGGTTTCTGCCACCAGCTGTGTTCGCTCGTCAATTACCATTGTGCGGTCAAAGTCTTTTTGGTTGTATATCCGGTCTTGTATTACTTCACCGTTATTATCAACCTGTCCTTTTGTTGGTCGCCAGCCTTGTAGGTCTACGTCGAGATCGACTCGTACCACTTTGTATGGCGCTAAAAAGCCATCTTCAATACCTTCTTTTAGGGAATAGGTATAAGCTGGGTCGCCAAAATAGTCTGAGTTTGATACTTCCTCTGTTTCTTTGGGTGTTGCGGTTAAGCCAACTTGAGCAGCACCTTTAAAGTAAGTGAGTATTTCACGCCAAGCGCTATCTTCACTTGCGCTACCACGGTGGCATTCGTCAATAATAATGAGGTCAAAAAAGTCTGGGTCTACTTGCTTAAAGGCTTTTTGGGATTCTTCTGGTCCTGTTAGTGCTTGGTAAAGTGCTAAATGTATTTCGTAAGCGGGGTCGATTGTTCTGCCGGTAATTTTGGTCATTGAAGTACCAAACGGCTGAAAGTCATTTATACGAGTTTGATCGACCAATATGTTGCGGTCGGCTAAAAATAATATGCGTTTTTTAGCGCGTGACTTCCATAAGCGCCAAATAATTTGAAACGCGGTATAAGTTTTACCGGTTCCTGTTGCCATAACAAGGAGTACGCGGTCTTTACCTGACGATATAGCCTCTACTGTTTTATTAATCGCTTGAAGCTGATAGTAACGGGGATGCTTGCCACTGCCATCATCGTAATAGGCTTGGTTAATTATGGGCAATTGCGATTCGGTATAGCCCTTGTAAGCGCAATACTTAGCCCAAAGCTCTTGCGGTGATGGGAAGTCTTCTAAGCGTATTTCAGATTCGAGGTTATGCGCATCAGGCGTGCCGAGCTTAGTCTTATCGTGAAATATAAAGCCATCGCCATTAGAGGCGAATATAAACGGCACATCGAGCAGCCTGGCGTAATCTAAGCCTTGTTGTAGCCCTTTACCTACTTCGTGCTTATTCGCTTTAGCCTCAATGACAGCAAGCGGCATGCTGGGTTTATGGTAAAGCACTATGTCAGCCGATTTAACCGTTTTACGTACACCAAGTTGCCCACGGACGATTACTTTACCGTCACGTAGTTTAACCTCTTGGCGTATCTGGGTTATGTCGTCCCACCCTGCGGTTTTAACTGCGGGTAGAATAAACTTACTGATTATATCGGTTTCGCTGAGCTTTCTTTTATCCATAACTTAAACCATCCCTAAATACTGCGCTACAAGCCAACAAGGCTTTGCATACAACTCGTTGATTCAACGTGTTTCGTGCTGTTTAGTGATGCTATATAAAATATGGTTAATAAGCAAAAATAAAAGATAGTAAAAATAAGCTAGTTGAGTTAATAAAAATATTAAGCTAATTTTTGCTATAGCCAAGCTGAAATAGTAATTCATTGCTATATTGGTTCAGAATATTAAATGCTTTTTCTTGCTTAACATTCATCTTTCCGCCAAAAATTTTATACTTAAGCGAGCTATGTTTTTTAAACATCCTCAAGTTATCTTCAAGCAACTTACCAAAGTGATTGGCATACTCGGTAATGTGGTAATGATGCTGCTGGACGGTTTTAAGGTGAGCCTTTGCTTCAGATTCAAGGGATGTTAACTTTTCTATCTCTGCCAACAATTCAACTTTTTTCATCTTTATTTTTTCGACTTTTTTATATGAACCTGTTACTGCAAAGTACATTGCGGGAGCTGCTATTATGCCACCTAAAACCATAAACCCTCCAGCCATACCAGCCCCTCCTGCAGCGATAGAACCACCACCAAACCAAGCAAGTGTTGCGTTTGTTGCAGCTATACCAGAGAGTGAGGTAATAGCAGTTCCTGTAGATGCACTACCTATAATGGTAACGACGCCCCAGGCACCAACAGCTGAAGTACCACCCACCAAACCGCCAAACCCTGCTTTAAGTGAAGTTTTGAAACCATCGGAGAACTGCTTTAACTGAATTAAAGTTACTTTTTGATCAACTGCTTTGCTGTCGCTTGTAACATTAGATTTAGTTTGTAAAACCTTTCCAACTTTTTTTAAAAGCTTATTTGTTTTCTCTAATGTAAAACCGATAGAATTTAAGGCTTTATTCGTCTCATCATTAATCAGTTTCAAGCTTTCAAATACTGGCTTATACAAGCTGTTGTGTAAATCTTCGTAATGTTTATTTTGGAGTGCTAGGTGATAAGTACCACCTAATGATAAAAAACCAATTAAATATTTACCTGTAGATTTTAATATTTGCCTCTTATTGTTTCCCTGAGCAAAAAACACTCCCTCAAACTCATGCTCTAAATACTCAAAAGACCCATCGGAGATCTCAGTAGGTGTTTTATTACTATAATTTACTATGGCTTTATAAGCGGTAATGCTATTTTTTGATTGCTTTAAATTAGCAAGGTATTGTTCTTTGACTTCGCTGTAATACATTAATTTACTTCCTTGTTAGCCAATACCCAACTTTTGAAAATATAAATAAGAGAGATCGGACAATTATTTTTTAAGTGTCGAGTTTACAATATTTTTTATTAATATCACCAAGTATTAGCATAGAAATAGACTTGAGTATTAGAGTCACACTTTTTCTGAACCGTAAAACTAAAAAAGCGCTCTGATTAACTCAGAGCGCTTTGCGTTTAGGACAAATAAACAAGGGTTATACAAATTTAAATAGCAAATATTTGAGCATGATTCTCATACTACGCTTATTGCTTTGGCAATATTGCTCATAGCTAATTATGCCAATAGACATTTTAGTGCAAAACAAACTTAGAGCGATAAACCAGGCAAAGTTTTGAGTCGATTGGTACTTTAATAACAGTAACGCTGAGCCACTAAATGCAATAATCGAATAGACAATTTCTATTTGGTATTGGCTAAAAGCCTTTAAAATTTTGGGCATTAAAAGCCGTCATCAAAAGCATCAAAACATTCATCATTGCTTGAATCCGCTATCGATTCTTCAATTTCATAAACATTCATTACTCTATTAGGCTGGCCCACCACATTGCCACCAACATCAACGATATTAGCGCTCGCATTTGTAATAGGTAATCCTGTTGAGGGATTAATAGCAATATCATTAGCGTCGTTTTTCATTTTTTAAACCTTATTAATCATTAATTACAACTTCACAATTTAATGAATTCGTGATAAAAATCAAACTTGTTTGACTGCGCAGCTCAGCAACAAACCGTTTGCATAAGTAGTTACCCCTCCTCTTACTTCACCTAATTTTTTATTAAGTAAAAACCCTTTATTCATTTCTAAAAAACACATTAATTAGTTTATTTTAAAGGCTGTTTTTTGTCTGCAAGACAGGTTTAAAATGGCATTTTTCGGCACGAAAAACTGCAAGAAAAAACGCCTCAGAATGAGGCCAACAAGCGCGTAATGTGTTGTAGGCGAAGCCGCAGACACATGGAGACAGCGCGAATGTACAGCTGGTCTGTACTACCCGCGATAGTGTTTCGCATCAGCGAAATTCGATTAAGATTTGGCACAAATTGATATCGAACCATCTATTTTCGTAGAAAATAAAAGCGAAGAAAAATGCGGATAATGGGGCACCCATCGCATTGTCTGTAGCGGCAGGATGGCGGGTAGTACTGAGCGTAGCTCGGTGCATTCGCGCTGGGTCTACAACGCTAGTGCGATAGCGCGTCGAGTCAGCTCGTTGCGGAGCAACATCAGAGCTGGCGTGCGTTTTAGGCCCTATGGTTGAGTAGCGAAGCGACGAAGCCATCCGCTGAAAGCGGCTTCTCTCAATGGTTTCATCCCTCGTTTCATTAAAAGAGCAAACGCACAACGTCTTGCAATGAATACCGTAATATTTTTGCCTAATTGAAATAAAGAATAACTTATAAAGTAAGGCCTCCTCTTTAAGAGGAGGCCTTACTTTATAAGTTTAATTCATACAAATTTTCTACGTTTAAAAACACGCTTAATAAAAATAAAAAATAAATTGGATAATTTTACTTAAAACACAATTAGTTCGTTTTTCGACATCCTATTTAGAAATTCCGAAATATCGCAATCCCATAGGAGTTTATAAATATGAATGACCAAAAACATACCCAACAATTTTCACAAAACAGTGAATCAACAAGCACACCTAAGCCATTACACCAATTAAGAAGATCCGATAGCGTGCTTAGTATTGTTCAGGCCGATATTCCTCAACCATGCATCATTGTGCCTTCGATATTAACTGCCGGAGAGGCTACGCTACTTGCTGCCGGAGCTGGCTCTGGAAAAACCTATATTTCTCAGTATATCGCTGCGTGTGTTGCTGCTGGCACTACTAGTTTTGGTAATGAGCCGTGCGAAGCTAAAAAAGTTTTGTATATTGATGCTGAATTAGGTCTGCATCAGATACAAACACGTTTTGGCAATATTTTTAACGCGATAAGCGCTGGGCCTGGTGACCCATTTTTTAGAGTAATTCATAGAAAAAGTATTCCAGGAGGAATACCTGACCTTGCAACACCTGACGGTTTTGATGCACTCGCCAGTGATATTGAATGGGCCGATGTAGTGATTTTCGATAACCTATCCGCACTGTATACATCCGCAGAGGAGCTCAATCAAAACGACTGGAACTACTACAACAAATGCATTGACGCATTGCGAAGCGAAGGAAAGGCAATTTTGATACTTCACCACACAGATAAAACAGGCAAAAACTACCGAGGCCATACTGAAATTGCGCGTGCAGTTGATAATGTGCTCATTGCAACAAAAGATTTAAAAGCCAGCACCAATTCAGTGACTGTGGTTGATATAGCGCAGTCTAAATCACGTAACGGCGCCAGTAGTGAAAAACTTATGAGTATCGCGTTTGGTGATATATATAACGATGGGCGATTTTTGATGATTCGCGCTAAATAAGCGAGCAATTTTGCATGCTCGGGAGTTATATAAATTATGACTCCTGATTTAGTGAACACGAATGCAAAACGATAACGACTATACTCACCAATACGCCCGCTATTTTGATATTAACATGCGATATAACGTAGGTGCTAACAACTATCAAAAGGGTGTAAACCGTACTGCTCTAACAGTCCTTATTGCGGTTAGGTTTTCTATTGTCGCGCCAGTGATTATTCGCTGGCTGTATAATATTAGTCAACCTCAAGCGCTTGCCCATTTAAATAAGTTAGTGGGTGAAAAGCTGTTAACGATGGTCCCTACACATAGAAGCCCTGATGGGCGGGTTTATATTCCAACTTACTCAGGAGCTAAATATGCACAGGAGCAAACCAGCATTGACACTTACTTTCGCTCAAAATCAAACCCCGCACTGCAGGTTAACCACAACCACATAATGCACGACTTAATGAATGCATTTATTGCCCTGCGCGGATTACATAACCATACCTCAGATGGCGTTTACAGGCCGCTATGGACAGGATTTTTATCTGAGCCAGAATTTAAACGACTATATAACCAAAGCAGTGCGCGGATTGTAGATGGTGTTGCTGTATTACCAGATAGAGCTGTGGTTGCCATCGAGATTGAGAATTCATTTAAGAATAAAGCCGCGCGACAAACAATTTTACTCAAGTACCTGACTTCACTTAAAGCAGGCCATTACCAACAGGTATTTATATTTTCACAATCTACGCAAATATTTGATGATGTAAAAAGATTACACACTCAGTTAATGACAGAGCTCCCAGAGCGTATAAATAAGAAGACCCAACAACCATTTATGACTCTCGAAGATGCTGCGTTACTAGAATCTGCGATTGTGTATCGCACAAAATTTTGTGATGAAATTACAGCGCTGTTTTATATCTAAGCCGAAATATGCACGTGAAATAATATGTTTACCTCATAAAAAAAGCATCGTTTGATGCTTTAGTGTTTTTTATTGCGGCTACAATACAGCGCAATTGTTTTAAATGTTAAATGCCCTATATAGCAAGCTGCTACAGTGAGCGTAAAAGATTGAGTAGTAGATAATATTAAATAGGTCTTATTTATTAGCCCATTATAGTAAAGCCAACCGAAGGCAATAAATATAAAGCCACACATACTAAATAGTTCTGCTATAGCGTTAGCGATAAACTCAATCCATTTCTTCTTCGTCATAGCTATTGTCCTTTTTGTCCTGTCACTTTATATAAGTACATAGCAGAGGATTTATTAGCCTTTTCGACTTACTTTAAAAACCAATCACAAAAATAAAAGAGAGCGAACTTAGTTCGCTCTCTTTGTTATTTTGTCAGGTTACATTATGCGATTAAGACAACGCATTCGTGCCCTACCGCCAGGTCAATCGCTATATTGCCCTCCCCCTGCACAACCATCTACTGAGTAGATAGCATGACGAGGTTCATTTGATGTGCAGTGAATCACCTTTTGGCTCTTCAGATCATGTAGCTTGTATAGCGACAAGCTGAGTGCAATTTTTTGGGGTAATGGATATGCAGGTATGTTTATGGCTTTACATTAATAATTACATTCGCTGCAGGGGAATTATAAAGAGTACCCAGTAGTTCACTTAGAGTTTGTATATTTTCAATATATTTCAAGCCACTACTTTTCTATTGTGCTAATGCAACTTTTTAAAAGATAAATTTAATCTTCGCAAATATTTTCTTTATTGAAATCAGAAAAATATCCAAGCTTGCAAAGTACACGTCAAACATTATTATTAATAATAACTTATAGTCGGAGAGTAATTATGACTGAATTTTTAATGATGATTTTTCCAGCGATAGTCCTCACTATTGGCTTTGCATACATAGTAGTAAAGGATAATAAAAAAAATGAAGTTAAAAACTCAGATTGAAGTATAAAAAAGCGAGCCCAGAGGCTCGCCAGAGTTTATGAGCTTTCTATTAACCGTAACCAACTGTCTTCTGCAGCTGCAAAATACTCATTGGGTTTTAGCATAAACAGTTGCTCAAATTCTGCAGAGAAAAAATTGCAGAAGTTTGTTATGTCTTCAATATGTATAAGTAAAAAGGCATGCATCTCAACACCTTCCAAATACCGCTCTGAAAACTCAGGGTTAGCAGTTAACAACTGTTGAGAAATACTAATACCCAAAACACTCCCCACGCTATCTCGGTGTAAATAAATGTAATTTGTGAAGCCCAGCTCTAGTGCTTGCTTATCAACGACATCAGCTAATAGCAAAATTGTAGAGCTGTCATCCCACGGTGATTTACTAGCACGTACATATTGACGTATAAACGGCGATTTTTGGTCTTTCATGGTTTTTCCTAGTTATTTGTCCTTAAACTAACTAGGCATAAGTGAGGAGAAAAATTGAAAGGTAATAGATAAACGACTGAAATTTGCAAAACACATCAAAATCATTAAGGTTGAAGTACTACTTCAAATATTGAGAATTTAAGATGAGTGATTTTGTATGGTTATTACCGGCTGCTGTGTTGACAATAATTCTAATTAAGCTTGTTAAACAAACTAAAAAGTAGATTAAGTAAAAAAAGACTTAACTTTTTTGATATAACCGCCGGTAGTTAAAGTGACCAATAAGTCACTTTAAGACCTTAAATGCGGCTTAATGATCCCTAAAAGGCACTTTATTCTGAGGAGCGAAATACTAACAAGCTAGCTCAGTACTTTCATCAGACTTTAAATAGTTAATTCTATTATAAATAAATGTATTGAAAGACTGATTAACAACTCCTAAGTCAATAGATGTAAGCGCTAAGTAAGTTTTCTCATTTTCTGCAATCATGGATTTAACCAAGCTACTTACATCCAATTCAATATAATTATTATTTTTTAACCATACATCTAGTAACTCCATCATTTTTGATGATTCCATAAGTAAAAATTTTGTATGTTCAATTCGTTGAGATACATTTGTCGCAAATTTTTTCGCGCAAAAATTAGCTCCTTCTTTAGATTCAACAAGTGCATACCCAAGGATATCGCCTATTAACTTTTTACTATCATGAGTATCAAATGCTTCATCTCTAAGGTGTTTTAACATAGGCGGAGTATTAAATAGTTTAAAGTTATAATTCACAGCATCCGTTGCCATAATCATATCACTGCGGCGACTATATAAATTCAAATAGCGCATTGCATCATTTTTACAAAGTAATACATCAACATTTAGTATAAGTGTTGCACCACCCCGCTCTCTTCCTTTTGCTAGCGTTATTGTAATTGGTGTTGGTGTAGTTCGGGTTGTAGATTTACCCTTTACTAATCGAACGATGAAATCATGCCAATTGATAGTTGCTATATCCACATCATATTTATGAAATTTTTTATGGGTAAAAGTATAAAAGTCATGATGAGTATTAATATTACTTTCGATTTTTTCAGATATATCTACCTTTGCAACATACTCTTTTATTTTCATAGCTTTAGAGTCACTATATTGGGCTGCAATGGCTATCAAAACATCAAGTAAGGGGCTTGTTCGAGTATATTCCTTTGGGATAGGTGAATCACCTGATAGCGCACTAAAAGCCATATCACAGCCCGCTTTTTTCAATTTTTCAAGCACAGTAATAAATTCATTTTCAGGTAGTGTCCAAGATAAATCATCATCAAGTATAAATCCGATCCCCCCAAATTCGTTCATTTTACGACGAAGGTGTGCTTGGCAGATATTTCGACTATCCACAATAGGTGGGTAGTACGTAACTATATCTATTATTTCAACTGGACGACAAAACTGATAAATTTTTCTTGGTTCTGTTATACCAAATAATAAGATGGACGCTTTAATCTCAAAACTAGGTAACGCTTGATGCATGCTTTTCAACAAACTGTTTGCCACATCTATATCAGCACTGGCCAATACCACGTTAATGATGTTGTTAGACTGCATGGCTATACGACGCATAATTTGCTAAAAAATTTTCAAATTGTTTTTGGTGCTTTAAAAGATTACTCTCATCTAATGATTCATTATCTTGATGGATATTATGCAAGCGATCATTAGGACCAAACCCAATATAAACAGAGTCTTTCGGCAAATTGGCTAGAAGAGGACAAGCTTTGATGCCGTTTAGCTTATTTAGATGACGATATTCGATATTCGGATTATCCAAGCTGTGATTTAGCAAATCATGCCACGAAGATAACTGTAAACCAGTCAGAGAAGGCGACCATAGAAATGCAATTTGAGATCCTGTATCTAAATTATTAAACCCTGTTTCTTCAATGAAAGTATTCGCACCAAATGAACTTATCTCATGCTTAAAAATATCATAGGCAACTCTATTCCCATGCATAATTTCTTCCTCACCTTGAATTAACCACATAATTTCAGGGATTGCTTTTTTCGATGATATTAATGATTTCATAGCGAGCATCCGGGATAACAGAGGCCCCTTGTTATCGGCTATTCCTCGTCCATAAATACGACCGTTGATACGTTTTAATAAGAATGGATTTTCACTGACCCAATTATTCTCACTTTTCACTGGTGCAACATCATAATGACCATAAATGACTATTTTTTTATCACATAATCGTCCTGAATAGTGCGCTATTATTGTTGGCTGAGCTGTATGTTTAGTATTTGAAATCCGAATATCGAAGCCTAAACCTTCAAGGAAGCTAGTAACAAAATCAATAGCATTTTTATTACCTAGGGAATCCCCAACAATTGAGGCCATAGAGATGAATTTATTATATTCTGTTAATTCTATAGTCATTTCAGTAAATCTGTATATTGTGAGTCTAAAGAGAAGAAGATGGTGTTTTCATGTATCAGAGAGGCCCCCTTGAGTCGTAAATCGCGAACAATTTCATCATGAGGTACAAGCAACAATATCGCATCAAAAGGGCCTGTAGGCATTTGTTCTTCAACAATGCAGTTTTGGGTATCTTCCCACTTAACAACTGGGTCGTAAATAAGTGGCTTTGCTCCAAAATCTATCAATTCTCTTATAACTTCAAAATGTTTAGAATTTCTAACGTCAGGACAGTTGGGTTTAAAACTCACACCCAAGATTAATATTCTTGTGGAAGGTAGTGATAGGCCAGCCCGAATTAACTTTTTCAAAAATGTATTTGCAACGTAAGTAACCATATCCCCGTTAACTTGCCGAGCTGTATTTGTTATACGAGGTGCAACTCCATTCATAACCTGAGAATGAATTAAGTAATACGGATCAACAGCAACGCAGTGTCCACCAACTAACCCAGGTTTAAAGTCTAGAAAATTCCACTTACTACTGGCGCATTCTAATACATTGTTAAAATCTAATTTCAGCTTGTCCGATAGCTGATACATTTCGTTTATAAATGCAATATTGACATCACGCTGGGTGTTTTCTATTAACTTAGATAACTCAGCTGTTCTTATTGACTCAGCTTTCAACACTCCAGCAGGAACTATAAGTTCATATAATTGAGATAATATTTCTAAAGTAGATGTATTTGTGGCAGAAACAACCTTTACTATATGTTGTAAGCGATGAAGCTCATCTCCTGGATTAATTCGCTCAGGGCTGTACCCTAGCTGAAAGTCAATATTTGCCAGCAATCCACTTGTTTTTTCAATTTCAGAAGCAAACACTCCCTCTGTAACACCAGGATATACTGTAGATTCTAGGACAACAATATCGTTAGCTGAAATCACAGAGCCAACCATCTTTGCAGCATTCAATACCGCACTTAACTCCGGTTGGTATGCCTTATCAACTGGAGTCGGTGTAGTGACAATATATATATTCGCTCTTCGAATACACTCTAGATCATTAGACAGAGTTAAATGCTCAGCACTTTCAACTAACTTAATATCGCTTTCATTGGTGCGATCATTACTTTCATGTAATTCAGAGATTCTAGTTTCGTTTATGTCAAAACCTACTGTTTGGATATGCTGACCAAATGCTATTGCTAGCGGATAGCCGACATACCCTAGCCCAACGACTGCAACCACTTGATTATCTTTCATATATCCCTCTGCTTGTATTTAAGCTCACGTCGTTCAATCATCGTGTCAAAAGTTGGGTAATGGGAGAAGTAATGATGATTAGCTATAGAAGTGTTATCCATAATTTGTTCAAAAATGGATCTTAATGCTGTTCTTTCTGTCGTAGATATTTTCTTTAATTCATCTATAACCATTTTTTGCAAACCTGAGGTAATATCGAAAGGCTCTTTAGGAGCATGAATTATTGAGTTGGGTAATACATGTTTAAATGTATCTCTTAGTATTGTTTTTCCCACGTTCAAAGAAATGTCGCAAAGATCTTGAACGTCATGTGTTAATGCAAACTGAGTGACGCGATTATCTAAAAATGGGCAACGAGCCTCTATACTATGGCTGGCAGTAATAAGATCTAAGCGTCTCAATTCCGTGTAATGGAGGTTTTCAATCAAACAAGCTCTCATTTTCTCAGGGTCATTACGACCATTATACATTCCTTGATAACCACAGAAATACTCATCTGCACCTTCACCTGATAACAAAACGCGGATACCGTCTGCTTGTACAGCCTTACTGAGTAATAATGTTGCTAGTCCATTTGATATAATTGAAGGGTTATAGCTTTTTGTAATTTCGCATGTTTTTTTAATTAATCCTAAGAGCTCACTTTGTGTCGGTGGCTTAATTAAAACGACACGGCTAGGACAAACCTTTAGATGTTCTAGTAACGTCAAAACTGAATCGGGATAACTGTCAGCCACGACGTAATATCTTGCACTTTTGCTTAATCTTGTCTCTAAAATATAAGCAATAATCGAACTATCTAGCCCACCACTTAAAGCTACAGCGAATGGGATATCATTAGGGATTCGAAGTGCAATAGCACTTTCTATAATATCAACAAAGCTTCGTTTATTGGTCACAGTGTATTGATGGAGGTATTCTTTGGATACTACCCCAGTTTTTATATCAAACTTTGATACTCCAGGGGAGATTACATCTAACGTATTAGTGTATGTATCTATATAATCAGTATCAACGCCCGTTCCTATATGCCATCCCATACTACTATTCCAAACGAGCAAAGGCTTTTTACCAACATGATCTGTAAAAACTCTCAAATCTCCCGTTGATTTATCGAAAAGAACACCAGAGTACATTCCATTTGCCATCGTCATGGCCTGAGTCAAACCGTAACGCTCTATATACTCAAAAAAAATACCTACATCATTAAACTTATTTAATTCGAGACCAAGTATCTCAGCCAATTCTTGATAATTATATATCTCACCATTCAGTACTAAAATTTTCGACATACTTTGTAGTGGTTGAACAACTTGGGGAGAAGTTATAAATAAATGCGAAAATTCAAAATGTATAGGTATTCCATTAAAATGAATGGTTTCTATGCTAGAGTGGTCTTCGCCCCGAGATAGAATATCCTTTCCTACTTTCTTATTTAAATTAGATTGTCTTTCAGTGACACTTACAACAAACCCGCACATCAACTAATACTCTCTAGATATATTTTTAAGTCCGAAATCAATTCGGGAAAACTGCTCTGTACAAAACTCAAAAGCTCTATCGGTGTTAGGCTGTATTTTTGAGTATTTTTTCCTGCTTCATGTACAGCTAAACAGAAACCTGTAATTCGATAAAACTTTTCATTCATTAACCAGCAAAACCGAAGTTCTTGGCTGTAAGGCAGTTGTTGGAGATACCTGTTAGGGTATTTGGATAATATAATCTCTTCATTTTGAGCAACTAATGGAATACGGTTCATATCACGCCATTGTCGACCATCGTGTCGTTTGACAAGAAGCTTGTTTGACTCTTTGACAATTCGAAAGCGTATTCCTGCTGATGTATACTCTCGATAGATATCGCAAATATGAGCCTGATATATAGTTGGCCAGCCCGTACCAGAATCTAAAAAGCTAACCTTGTCTGAAGACTCCACTCGGATCAAACGATGTGTGTTTAAACCTGTCATGCAAACCTCAGCCTCATGTAATGTAGCTTTAAGACCCATTCTAGCTATGTGGGAATGCAAGCTTAGTGCGTGATCAAAACAAGTCCCCCCATTAATAACCTTCTTCCCCAATAACTGGCCTAGGTTGTGAAATGGAAAAGTCTCTAATTGATTCTTGAGCAATGCGCAAAGCTTAGCATTATGTTCACCCACAATAATCTTCCGTAATATGTATTCTCCTTAAAACTGATGGATAAAAGCTCTCACAGTCGACACCTAAAAGAATTAAGCCAAATAGCTGGCTTTGCTCAATTACTTTCTTATTATGTTTACCATGAGGGAAGCAAATAGACATCGTTTCTCTACATCCCAATCCTCTGATCCAATTAAAATTTTCAGTTAACTCTTTATTTAGCTCTCTTGGAGAAAGTTGGGTAAATGCCCTATGGCTACACCCGTGAATACCCAGTTCAATTCCTTGGCTATTGTACAGTTTTAGATGATGCTCCTTCATAAATAAATGAGTAGAATCCGCATCCACATCTATGCCAAACAAACGTTGTCGGAGATACCTATATCTCGAGGCTGTTATACCTCGTAATATTCTTTTTAATCGCCCACCAAGCAATGATCGACTAAGGTCTTTAGGTATATTCGGTGTCGACATCAAGTGAAGAGCCATATCATCAATCGGAGAAAAACCATCTAAAACAAAATCTTTAACAGGGTAAACTGTAGCGATCATTCCACGATTAATTAATTCATCAAATACACAAATATTATCTCTATATCCGTCATCGAAAGTAATAAATACATCGTTATGTGTATATCCTTTCGCCAATGCAGAAATTGGCTTAGTTTTCCAACCTTTTTTCTCTATAGTATCAAGCAGTTCGATGAACTTCTTCCAGCTAATGCCTGTTTGTCGCTGATAGTAATAGTTCTTTTCATCGTAATTTTTAAGGACACGATGAAACATGTAAATCCTTGGTTGCTTATCCATCAAAATTATCACTGACTAATGAAAATATACGGGAACCGTTTGTGTGGCTAAAATCATAGAAGTGTTCAATATCTAAAGAAGCTAAATTGATCTGATAAACTCCCGTGCGAGTATTCTTTACTGGACTATTAAGCCAGTTTGTCCGATTAGTTTCCTTATGAATAGCAGTGACCCCAATAAATAAAGCGTCATTAGCAACTAATAAACCTCGACACCACCCTTTGAACTTTGCTACCCGAAATAGATCAAAAAACAATTCAAAATTAAAAGGTAGCGATAGATTAGAACGAAACACTTTCCCTGAAACAGTGGTTATCCAAATATACTTCTTGTCAATAAAGCCATCATGGGGTTGTTCAGGTAATTTATTACTGAGTGGCTCTAGAGTTTTAGCGTCAATTAAGCATTTTTTTTTAAAACTTGTTACGATAACTTTGTTTTCAAGTTCTTTACCCACTTTGATCACATGATTGATATGCAGAGCATCAGGCACCTTACGTAGGTGAAAATCAATATTTATCGCTTCATGATCGTAATAATCACCTTGAGCTTTATATTCCCCTTTAATCCTTGATGATATTTCTTCTGTTGGAAGAAACTCTAATCGGTTAACAGACTGTAATTGATTGTCTAAAACATCGATACAATCACGCCCTGTATTAGCTATATGAATTAAGTGACCATCAAAGCTAACATGATGTAAATCATTATATTGTTTGTCTGTATTTATTATTTTTAACTCGCATAATTTACGGTCAATAATAAATACACGGTTAAAATCACAACCCACAAGCAAGTCATTGCTAATCCATGTAACACTGGTAAAACCTTTGCCTGCAACATCTCTCTCAGAGGAAGGTAGGGTGGCTAATAAACTCCTTTTCTTTGTCTCTGTATCTAATTGCCACAACTCACTTTTTGGACTTCCGAAAAAGTAACTTATTGGGATGAGTAATTTCATCGATTATGACCACTGTCTATAGAACCGCTTTTTGACTCAAGCAAAGACAATTTTTGAAGCGTTATTCTTAATTCATCTAAACTGCTAATATGATAAAGCTTTGAATTACAACGTTGGTCCAAATACTCATCGGTCAATTTGTCAGCCCAGCCTCCAGAGCCTTTCATCAAAAGTATTGGCTTGTTTATTTGGGATGCTAAAGCTATTTCACTTAAGGTCCCCGCACCACCACCCAGAACGACAATGGCAAATCCGCTAGATACAACTAGCTGATTTCGACCAATATCTAACCCAGATGGTATAATAATATCAGTGTATTTATTTGCTGTATCCTCTTTAAGAGACGACAGTATGCCGATTGTTTGACTTGGTTCAGCCCCTGATTTATGCCCTTTGCAGCTGGCTTCCATTACGCCACCCAAACCACCACAAACCAGATGAAAGCCAAGCTCATTAATAATTAAGCCTACGGCCTCAGCCATATCCTTTAATTGAGGCGATTTTATCTTAGCATTACCGATGACAGATACCTGAGGAAATGACAACTTACTACTCCCTGTAAAAAAGAGAATTATACCTAATCCATTCTTTATCAATCAATAATCTTAATAGAAAAACGCATTTTTTAAGTAATCTTGAACAGGCTTGATTGGAAGAAAGACTTTGATATGCCTTTTTTACTAAATAGGAAGCCTAATCTTAAAAAATATAGCCTCAGTTAGCAGCAAATCTAATTGCTCAATTATGCCCCCTAAATTTAACGTAAATTATGACAAAGCCCTAGCCATCTAAAACCGCACACAAAACGTTAACTAAGGCTATTAGAAATTAATTTAAATATTTTTTCTGTAAACCGTAATAGTTTGTTTAAGCCGAAACTACCTAAGCTGATTCGAAATTAATTTAAATAATTTTATGCAAATCGCCATAGTTCGTATAAGCCGAAACTACTTAAGCCGATTCAAAATTAATTTAAGAAATTAGCAAAGAATCACAAAAGTTCGCCTGGGTAAAACCTACTTAGGGCGAGGAAAAATTACTTTATGTGAGGATAGAAAATGAACTTATCTGAATTATTCGGCCCTACTATGTCACTGAAGCAACTATGCCAAGTTTTAAATATGTCTAGAACTAGTTATTACAATTACACTCAAAGCAATCAAGACAATTCACAGTTTAAGCATGGCTTCCCTAAGCCTTTACAGAATCACAGAAAGAGAATTTTTATTACCGCACAAGTTGAAGAGTATATTTTGGGTCAGGCGGGTTAGTTATTGCCGGCAATTAAAATTAGTAAAGTTAACTTTAATTTAATAAGAGCTACTAACATCTATTTTTGTAGCTCTTATTAATAACAGCATTATTTAGCTATTAATTTTTTCAATTTCTACCTTTAACTTTGACCAAAGTAGTTCATAAGCCTCTAATTGCTCATCTAAATAATCGGCTTTGTTGTAGTGCTTCATAGTCCCTTTGAGTTTATGGCCTAACATACGCTCTGTTATTACTAACCATTTTGAATCAATTTCACAGAGCGTAGTTTGTAACATGCGCCTAAAGTCATGCGGAACAATTTTAGATATTTGGTGCTTCATAAATAGTTTAGAAGACATCCTTGTGCAAAAACGGTTTAAAGCATGGGTAGTAATTTCTTTATTGCTGTTGTCACCATCACCTTTAAAAACATACCCCGTTTTTCCATAAATAAGAGCTATTTCTTCTAGCAGTTCTTTGACTTTGCTTGGGATTGGATGCCTTTCTGGCCTTTGAGAGCTCACATCGCCTTCAAGAGCTCCCCGCCGAGTTGCTTGCTTTTGCCCCTTAGGCACAGGGATAGTCCAAATCATATTTACTAAATCTAAGTCTTCCCATTTCATATTACGCACTGTGCTATTTCTAGCGCCAAGCAAAATTATAAGTTTCAGACAGATTTTTGTTTGTGGTAGAGCTTTAGATTTATCAATTTCTAACCACATCATGGCTGCTTCGTATAAACTGGGAGTTCGCTCCCCAACATTAGGGGCTTTACCTACATCTTTTACTTTAAATAGTAGTAGGTTTGAATTTGATACTAACTCCCATTTAACACCCCAGGTAATAACAGATTTTAATAGTTTAAAGACTACGCCTGCCATGTTGGCGCTTTTTTCAGACTTTACCCATTCAAAAAAATCCATCCAATTTTGACTAGTGATCTCATCAAACGGCATATTAAGGTTTTTCTTGACCCACTTCTCTTTTAGCGGCTTTTTTATAGGTTCATTTAAAATCCACTTTCTTACAGTTGTGGCATGAGTTGCTTGCGTGTTTTCTTTGTGTTCAATAGCAGAAACTTTTTCTAACCACATTAAGCACAAACCTTCGAGAGTCATAATTTTTTTGCTTTTAGCCTGACGACTCTTGCCCATTACAGATTTAGGGTTTTTGCCTTCTTGAATACACTGCCTTAAGTCAGGAACCAAAGCTCTAGCTTGTGACAACGAAATTGCAGGGTAATTTCCAAGCGAAAGTCTGTCGGCCTTTCCGTTGTATCTGAACCTGTATTGCCAAGCAATTTTACCCTTCTGGGAGACTCGTATACTAAGCGAGTCTCGATCTGCAAGCTCAAAAGGCTTATCATGTGACTTATTAAGAAACTTTTTTAATTTACTGTCTGTTAAACTCATTTTTTTGTACACACCAAATCTTTTATCTGCACACGATAGTGTACACAAATTCAATTAATAGAAAAGCTATAAAATAAAGCTTTGATGAATTATATTTTCAAAAATTTAAAAATTATTCAGTAAATTCAAAAGATTGAAACACAAGGCTTTACAACTATGAACTTGAATGAACAAGCAACTATTTACTGGCACGACTACGAGACTTGGGGGGCGAGCCCTCAAAAGGATAAGCCGAGCCAATTTGCGGGTATTCGTACCGATCTTGATTTAAATATAATTGGCGAGCCGCTTATTGAATATTGTAAGCCGCAAGCGGATTACTTACCTCACCCTGAGGCATGTTTAATTACGGGTATTACGCCACAAGTGGCGATGAAAAAAGGCTTAGTTGAAGCTGAGTTTATAGCAAAAATTCATGCTGAGTTTAGTGTGCCAAACACCTGTGTTGCCGGTTACAACAGCATTCGGTTTGATGACGAAGTAAGCCGTTATAGCTTTTACCGTAATTTTTACGACCCATACGAGCGCGAATATAAAAATAATAATAGTCGCTGGGATATTATTGATTTAGTACGTGCTTGTTATGCGCTGCGCCCTGAAGGCATTGAATGGCCGTTAAAAGAAGACGGAAGCCCAAGCTTTAAGCTAGAGCATTTAACGGTAGCCAATGGTATTGAACACGCCGCTGCGCATGACGCACTAAGCGATGTAACCGCCACTATTGCATTGGCTAAACTAATAAAAGAAAAACAGCCAAAGCTATATAACTTCTTTTTTGGGCTGCGTAATAAAAAAGCCCTTGCTGAATTGGTTGATGTATTTAACATGACGCCGCTGGTGCATACCACATCGCGCATACCTGCAACACAAGGCTGTACAAGCTGGGTTGCACCAATGAGCTTTCATCCGGTTAATAAAAACGCGGTTATTTGTTTTGATTTAACCCAAAATCCGCAAGTACTCATTGATTTAAACGTAGAAGAGTTACGCAAACGTTTATACACCAAACGTGTAGATTTAGCCGAGGACGATTTACCTGTTGGCTTAAAACTAGTGCATTTAAACAAGTGCCCTATTTTAGCCCCAGCTAAAACGTTATTACCTGAAAATGCCGCCCGCCTTGGGATTGATCGCGAGCAGTGCTTAGCTAACTTAGCTATTTTAAAAGCCAATACCGACCTTCGCGATAAAGTAACGGAAGTGTTTAACGAGCAAGGTGATTACAGCGCAACAACTAACGTTGACTACTTACTTTACGATGGGTTTACAAGCCATGCTGATAAAGCTAAATTTGCGATTATTCGTGATGCAAAACCAGATGAATTGGCTGGGTTGAAGTTAGACTTTGAAGATAAAAAGTTTAATACGTTGTTGTTTAGATACCGCGCCCGTAACTGGCCTGAAACGCTAAACCAGCAAGAGCTTGATCAATGGCGCCAGTATTGCCAAAACAAGCTAATGCACGGCGAAGATCAACCATCGATTAACGCGCAAGATTTTATGATCACCCTTGAAAACCTAGCGCATGAACATGACGACAGCGAAAAAAATCTTACAATTTTAAAGGCGCTGTATAACTACGCACAAAGCATGTAATTTTGTTTGTATAACGCATTAAAAACGCGACGCTTTAGCAATAAAGCGTCGCGTTTTTGTTTATAAATATCTGTACCACTTCAAACAAAGCAAAATCTATTTCACAAAGAGAAGCGAATGAGGAGTAAATGAGAAGACATAAAAACAATAATTTTTTAGATCTATTACTTCCTCTAAAAGCGCAGCGCCTCTAAACCTCTTTGTGAGCCCGTCACGCAAGCAAGCTTCGCGTCTACAAGTAAAATTCATATCGACACTTTGGGGTAAACGTTGAGCTTGCTCACGTGAAAAGCACAGCTTTTAATTACTTAAATAAAAATCTATTTCACAAAGAGAAGCGAATGAGGAGTAAATGAGAAGACATAAAAAACAATCTTTTTTAGATCTATTACTTCCTCTAAAAGCGCAGCGCCTCATAACCTCTTTGTGAATAAATTACTTTACGGGCTTTGCCCGTCACGCAAGCAAGCTTCGCGTCTACAGCGTTACTTTTTATGCAGCGCTTCAATGCGTGCTAGTAAGCTTGAGGTGTCGTATCTGCCACCGCCGAGTGCTTGTACATCGGCGTAATATTGATCGACCGTTGCGGTCATTGGTAAAGTAGCGCCGTTGTTTTTAGCTTCATCGAGTGCAATACCTAAATCTTTGCGCATCCAATCTACGGCAAAGCCAAACTCATATTCACCTGCCCACATTGTTTTGTAGCGGTTTTCCATTTGCCACGAACCGGCTGCACCTTTAGAAATGGTTTCTATAACTTTTTCACCATCAAGCCCAGCTTGCTTGGCAAAATGTAAGCCTTCGGCTAAACCTTGCACTACACCAGCAATACAAATTTGATTAACCATTTTACAAAGTTGTCCCGAGCCAACGCCGCCTAACAATTGGCTAAAACGACTAAACGCCGCCATAACTGGCTGCACTTTAGCAAATACAGCTTCACTACCACCCGCCATAACCGTTAATACGCCGTTTTCGGCGCCAGCTTGTCCGCCCGATACAGGCGCATCTATAAAGTCGATATTTTGCAGAGCCGCTTTTGCAGCCACTTCACGTGCTACTTCGGCAGAGGTTGTGGTGTGATCAACCAAAACAGTGTGCGGTAACATACCCGCTAACACGCCGTCGTCGCCATACACTACTGAGCGTAAATCGTCATCGTTACCAACACACATAAATACGATGTCGGCATTGTTGGCAGCTTCGCGCGGGGTGGGTGCAAGGCTTCCTGAATGTTCTGCAGTCCACGCTTGTGCTTTAGCTTGAGTACGGTTATACACGCATACGCTGTATCCTGCTTTTGCTAAATGCCCCGCCATTGGGTAACCCATTACGCCTAAACCTAT
The DNA here is from genome assembly GCF_015864715.1 of Pseudoalteromonas sp. NZS71. NCBI lineage: Bacteria > Pseudomonadati > Pseudomonadota > Gammaproteobacteria > Alteromonadales > Pseudoalteromonadaceae > Pseudoalteromonas > Pseudoalteromonas sp. NZS71. The sequence goes on from NZ_JADYWS010000012.1 coordinate 87,130, forward strand.
AAATGCGACTTTCATTGACATAAAAATGACCTATTAAACTGATAACTTAGAAACTAGACCTCGATTATGTCAACCGGTCGATAAAAAAGCGAATGAAAGTCTTTATAAAATTTCCTTAGCGGGAAAGGTAAGTAGGTAACCTATGGATAGTATTTATCAATTTAATGCACCACTTTTTAACAGCGAAAATTTTCCTCTTAGCCAGTTACAGGGCAAAACCGTCCTTATTGTTAATACAGCGAGTAAGTGTAATTTTTCGGTGCAATTAAACGCACTCGAAAAGCTCTATCAGCAATACAAAAGCAATGGTTTTACTGTGCTTGCGTTTCCATGTAACCAGTTTGGCCAAAATGAGCCACTTGATAATTTAGCCATTAAAGACTTTTACCAAGATCAATTTAATACCTCATTTGAGGTATTTGGTAAGCTAATGGTAAATGGGCCAGAAACACATCCATTGTTTAATTATTTAAAATCGCATACGCGAGGTATTTCGCAAAATCGTGCAATTAAGTGGAATTTCACTAAGTTTTTAATTAACTCACAAGGGCAACTTGTTGCACGCTATGCACCACGTACTAAGCCCGAAACACTTAAACAAGTAATAGAAAGCAACCTACTGCAAGCCGCAAAGTTAAGCGCTGCTAGAGGTGGTAAAAAAGTATCGTCAAAAATACCTTTGTTTACCTCAAGTAAGGCTCCGCTTAAGGCTTAATTTAAATCAATAAAATGCGCGTTACTAAAGCACAGGTTTATAAAGTAGTTTATTGTATTAGTAATAAATAATACTCCTTAAGCGTCGAGGCTATTACCATGAACATTGCTTTTTTTAGTACTCAAAAGTACGAACTGCCTTTTTTTGAACAAAGTACACGCGATCACCGTGATATAAAAATAACGTATTTTGAGCAAGCCCTGAGCGAACAAACGGCTATTTTAGCAAACGGGTTTGATGCCATATGTGTATTTGTTAACGACACCGTAAACACCACGGTTATTGAACAACTGGCAAGCCAAGGCATAAATACTATTTTGCTGCGTTGTGCAGGATTTAATAACGTTGATTTACCTGCAGCAAAAGCACATAAAATTAAAGTATTACGTGTTCCTGCTTACAGCCCTGAGGCCGTAGCCGAGCATTGTATTGCACTTATGCTAACGCTTAGCCGTAAAACCCATAAAGCGTATAACCGCGTACGCGAAGACAATTTTGATTTAAACGGATTACTAGGCTTTAACTTGCACAATAAAACCGTGGGTATTGTAGGTTGCGGTAAAATTGGCCTTGCGCTGTGCAACATTTTAAATGGCTTTGGCGCTAAAGTATTAGTGTGCGACCCATACGCACAACCTGGCAATTATACAATTACCGATATAGACACCTTACTTAGCCAAAGCGATGTGATTTCTTTGCATTGCCCTTTAACGGAGCAAACTCATCATTTAATAAATGACGAGGCATTTAACAAAATGAAAACCGGCGTTATGCTTATTAACACCTCTCGCGGGGCACTGCTTAACAGCAAAGCGTGCATTAATGCACTTAAAACTAAAAAATTAGGGTACTTAGGGCTCGACGTTTACGAGCAAGAGTCGGAGCTGTTTTTTAAAAACCACAGCGACGAAATAAATCAAGACGATATATTTTCGCGCTTAGTGAGCTTTAAAAATGTTTTAGTAACAGGCCATCAGGGCTTTTTTACCCAAGAAGCACTCACCGAAATAGCAAACACAACCCTACTTAACGCGCTTGAAGTAAATGAAGGTAGGCCTCTGACTAATGAGGTTTTATAAAGTTCTTGGCTATACCTAAATTTTAGGCACAAAAAAAGCGAAGTACGTTTTAAACTCACTTCGCTTTATTAATTTATTTTAGGGCTTAGATAAAATTAACCAAAGGCAACGTTTGCAAATACCAAGGTCATTAATATTGGGCAAACAAAACGAATATACTGAGCAAACCAGTAATGTACGCCTGTTGTTGCTTGATGTAATTTATTACCACGCTGCCACATCCACCCTACTGTAATAAAGTAAAATAAACCCATAAGCGGTAATTGGTATTGAGTAAATAGCATAATAACTAAGCCAAATAACCAATCAAAATTTAGTATAATTGCGCTTGCACACACAAGTACAACGCCGCTAACGGCCCAGGTTGCTTTGGTGCGGCTAACGTTGTGGTTTTCGACTAAAAACGCTACCGGAATTTCAGTCGTCGATATTGTTGACGTAACCGATGCAATAGACATTAATACAAAAAACAATAAACCAACTAATAAGCCAATTTCGCCCATGGTGCTAAATAGCTCAGGTAAAATAGCAAAAATAAGTTGCCCTTCGCCAATCAGTTTACCGCCACTAAATACCTCTACACCGTTGTGCTGCGCCACATAAATAGCAGGAATAATAAGTAAGCCCGCTAAAAATGCGACACTGGTATCGAGTAAAGCAACACCTGCGGTGAGCTTTGGTAAATTAGCATCTGGCTGTAAATACGAGCCGTAAATCATCATACAACCCACACCTAGTGAGAGCGAAAAGAACGCTTGCCCCATTGCAGCAATAATTAAATTAGGGTCGAGTATTTGGCTAAAATCAGGAATTAAATACGCGGCAAAGCCTTCGCTTGCTCCATCGAGTGTTGCAATGTAGGCAATTAAACCAACTAGCAGCACAAGTAACAGTGGCATTAAACGGCGCGACCAGGTTTCGATTCCCGATTTAACCCCTTTTAAAATAATACTGGCTGTTAAAATAAGCATAAGCGGCGTAAATACAAAATTACGCAGCACTGAGTCGCTATGTAAAAATTCGCTTGCGCCTGTGAAACCTAAAAAGGTTGTTATGGGTTCAATAGCGTACGAAAGCATCCATCCTGCCACTATTGAATAAAAACTTAGCATAACAACTGCGCCCGCAAGGCCTATGTAACCTGCTGCTGCGCCTACTTTACGGCTAGTGTTTTGCCATGCATCGCCCAATGCTTTTACAGGGTTAGCTTGTGCTTTGTGACCTAAATAAAGTTCTGTATACAGCGCAGGAAGCGCAAGTAAAAATATAACAATAAAGTAAACCAGTAAAAATGCACCGCCACCATGGTTGGCCGCTTGCGTAGGAAAACCCCAAATATTACCCAAACCCACTGCTGCGCCAGCAGCGGCTAAAACAAAACCAAGTCGGCTTTGAAACCCATCACGCACTTGTGCCATACATCTACAAATCTGTTATTATTTTGATTATTGTGAATTAAACCATATTTCATGCCAGCTGAGTAATAAAATTGTACCCAGCCTTTGTTAGTGGCGTTAACCGCTCACAATATCAGCGACTTCTTTTGCTTTAGGGCTTTTATGACTGAACACTATTTTAAAAATGCCTTGAGTATTACTTCAACTCAATTGGCAAACTTGTCTTTAGCGAGTAACAGTATTTTATTATTTAATGCTAAAACACTTGAGCTTAGTGACTTTAATTTGCCCGATTGCTTAAGCCCATTTGAATTAACTATTATAAACCGCCGTAAAAGCCCGCCAGCTAAGCAAGAGTATTTAGCTACGCGGTTATTGTTAAAACACCTTATTAAAGTAACGCAGCCGCAACATGCGCACGTAGCCCTTAATAAAATGAGTACCGAATTTGACGAGGCAAGCTCAAAGCTGCAAATACATGTGAGTGGTGATGTTATTAATACCTGTATTTCGCACTCGCATGGTTTAGTTGGGGTCGCGCTAAATCTTGATAAAAGTGAGTTTGGTTTTGATATTGAAAAAGTAAGCCTAAAGCGCCCGTTTGAAAAGCTCGCTAAGCATTTTTACCATAATGATGAAATTACACTTATCACCAAGCCCACTAATACCGAAGCCCAAGCAGATACGTTTTTTAGAATTTGGACATTAAAAGAGTCACTTGCTAAAGCCACCAGCCGCCCTATTGCAAAATTACTTAGCCCTAATGTGTTTGACGAATTACATAGTGCAAAGCTGAGTGCTAGCAGTAATAACGTTACTGTAGTTGATAGTAGTAACAGCAATGTTTGTTTTGATGTGAGTGTGGTGCATAAAAAAAGCATCGACTGGCGATGCTTTTTATTAAATGACTTTGTTAAGTAACTTTATTAAGTGACTTTACTAGTTAATTTTACTAGGTAACTTTACTAGGTAACTTTACTAGGTGATTTTCCTGAATAACGATTACTTACGCAGCAAAATCATTTTCTAATAAACGGCTATGAATAGACTGTACTATGTTATCTGACTCAGTTTGCTCTACTAAAAAGCACAAGTTGTGCTTACTTGCACCGTGACAAATTAATCGAATGTTAAAGTCTTTTAGTACACTCATTAAGTTCATTTCGTGTTGGCGTAATTGAATCTCAGAGCCAATAAGTGCCACCAGTGTTAGGTTGTTTTCTACCGAAACATGGCAAAACTCTGCAAGCTTATCTAGGCATTCTTGATCAAGCTCTGGACGCGAGGCGTTTTGCGCGTTATCAAGGGTTATAGCTACGCTAATTTCTGATGTGGTTACCAAATCTACCGATATATTGTATTCACTTAATAGTGTAAATACGCGTGCTAAAAAGCCGCTTGCTAGGAGCATTTCTGGGCTTTTAAGCGTAAGCAATATTTGGTTTTTACGTTGCGTTACTGCGCGTATACCTGGTTGCTGCGATTTTTCGCGCTCAATCCATGTACCGCCACGCTCTGGCTCGCGGCTAGAGCCTACAAATACATTAATGTGGCTACGGCTCGCTGGTAAAATAGTTGCTGGGTGCAATACTTTTGCGCCAAAGGTTGCCATTTCAGCGGCTTCGTCAAAACTTAAACGTGCAATTGGCGTCGCTTTTGCGCACAAACGCGGGTCGGTGCTAAAAATACCCACTACGTCGGTCCAAATATGCACGCTTTTAGCGTTAATTGCTTCAGCTAATAATGCAGCGCTATAGTCAGAACCACCACGTCCAAGCGTTGTGGTTTGGCCGTATTCGTCACTGCCAATAAAGCCCTGAGTCACAATTACTTGAGCGTCTAATAACGGGATTAAATGTTCTTTAGCAGCTTGCGCTGTGGCTGCAACATTAGGCGTTGCTTTACCAAATTGGCTGTCGGTTTTAAGCACCTTGCGCACATCAAAGCGATCGGCGTTTAAACCTTGTAAACGCAGTACCTGAGCAAACAAATACGACGATAAACGCTCACCAAAGCTAAGTAGCTCGTCGTGTTGCTGATCGGTTGTTAGTGGCTCTTGAGCCAATGTTTGAAATGCTTTTAGGGTTTCGTTAAAGCCAACCGCTAAATCGGCATCTAGCGATAACTCATCTAAAATAGTTTGTTGAATAGCAAGCACGCCGTTTATATGCTCTTGGCGCTCACTTGAGGTAATACTTGGTTTGCACAGTGCAACTAAGTGGTTAGTTACGCCGGCACTAGCGCTCACGGCAACAATACGTACACTTTTATCTGCAACAATAATTTCGCTACAGCGACTCATCGCTTCAAAGTTGGCAACACTGGTTCCGCCAAATTTGGCAACGATGTAATCTGATTTTGCGCTTAACTCTGTTTGAGGCACTGTTTGTGGCGCTGATTGGGTAGTCATTTAGTCTCCTTTCGCGATATCCAAATCGCAATAAAACAAGAAGAACTTGGCAAAGGAATGCTTGAAGATAAGTCCACTGCCAGAAGCTCTCCACCTATATTGGTGACAGTTTTGAGGATTCAGCCCCATAAACCGAAAAATAATGACGACGTACCATTATTTTCCTCGGCGAGTACTTCCCTCCTTAATGATCATCGGCTTTCGTCGCCTAACATTAAGTACCTAAGTATCGCACCTCTTCTGAATGCTTTATTAACCAGTGGCTAATAAAACAAAACCCCACTAAGTAGCGGGGCTTTGAAAGTTATCGTTTAGACGTCTAGCTGTCAAGCATTTAATAATTTATGAGTTAAATAAAACTGCCCATGTAATACGAGCCCGCATATCCAACCGTGTAACAAATTAATAAATGCAGCGATAAACGCAAGTAACTCATAAAGGTAAGCGCTTTAACTTTACTCATGGCAATAATGCCCGCAGCAGACCCAATGATAAGCATTGAACCGCCCACGCCCGTTGCATAAGTAAACGACAACCAGTGTTGTTGGCTCATTACTATATCGGCTTTTAATAATGCAGCGGTAAGCGGTACGTTATCGACCCCTGCTGATAATATGCCCATTAAGTAGTTTGCGTACTCAGGTGCCATTACCGTGTATAGGTCGGTAAATTTACTCAACATACCAATTTCTTTAAGTGCGCCTACAAGTAAAAGTACACCTACAAAAAACAATAATGTGTCGTATTCTATATCGCGAACAAAATCGATTATGTCTTTGTTAATGTCTTTTTTGCGCATTAAAAATTGCGCGACTAAAAACATCACTGATAAGCCAAACAAGAAGGTTAATAAAGGCGGTACGCTGTAAACTACACTCAGCATAAGTGTGCTCACTACGGTAGATAAAAATATAACGGCGATGGTAATGTCGGTTTTTTCAATGCGGGTTTTACCTGCACCAGCAAACTCAACACGCCCTTTCATACCGATAGACAGTAACGCAGCTAGCAGCATAACGCTTGCAAGAGCTGGCGCTATAAGTAGTAATAAATGAGCAATGGTTACTTTGCCATCTAAAAATATCATTAGTGTGGTTACGTCACCTGTTATTAGCGATACCCCACCTGAGTTAACACCAAATACAATAAGCGTGGCGTATTTAATGAGCTTTTTAGGTTCAAGTTTTAACGACATAACAACCGCAAGCGATATAAGCGTAGCTGTTACGTTGTCTGAAATCGACGAAAACAAAAATGCAAAACCACCCACCAAAAACATGAGCTTTTTTTCGCTAATACTTTTTGGCATAACACGATGCACAATATTTTCTATAAACCCCTTTGAATTTAAATACGCTACAAAGGTCATTGCAGCCATTAAAAACAGCCATAATGAGGCAATTTCTAAAATATTTTCATTTAAAAGGTGTTGAATCGTATCGGGGCTTTGCCCGTGTAGAGGGTATATAAAAAGAAGAATCCAGCAAAGCGTACCAAAAAACAGCGTGGTTTTAGCTTTATTGACATGGATTATATCTTCTATAACGATCAGTAAAAATGCAATCGCTATCAGGGTTAGAATAATCGAGGAAACCATGGTAGTTAAACAACCTTTGATATAGTTTTAAAGAACACACAAATAACATTCCATTTCATGTGCCTATTTTCGGCGCGAATTTTAGCACTGCCTCTATGCAAAAACTATTATTAAATGGTCTTAAAAACGAATACTATATACAGACAAGGTTAATTAAAAATACGTAATAATGAGTCTTCTAAAAGAACTCAATAATAAAATACTAGGATGTTGTAACCTCTTATGATCCCAGCTAAAAAGCTGCTAAACACCATAACCGAACATTGGGGTGTATTAGAGCTATTATTTAAACGTTTTAAAATGGCTGACTTTAGCCTAAAAGACGTACAAAACGCGATTAAGCAAAAGCAGCCTACGTGGTCAAACGAACGCATTTATAAAGAAACAAATCGCTTGTTAAACCAAGATATTTTAATTCCACTGGCTAAATCTTCTCAGCTTGAAATAAATCGTGCCATTGCCGATTTTGCTACGTTTTTACTGCAAGAAGAGCATTTAGGCTTAGCGCAAGAAATTAGCGTATTAGTCGACGACCTCGCACGTTTAGGTAACCGCCTAGATAACGCTGGCGAAATAGAAGACTTTGACGATTTACGCCGCTACAGCCGCATTATGGATGATCGGGTGCGTAAAATAATGAAGCTATACGCACACAACGAAAACGCTATTTTAAATATTGTTGAACAAGCTAAATCTAATAATGCGGTGCAATCGCTGCAAAAGCGTTATAAAGCGGTAATAGAAGCGTTTGACGAATACATAGAGCCAATGCTTGAAATGGTTGATATTCGCGGTGAATTTCATGCATGTTTTACCCTCATTGAAGAGCAAATAAGTAAGCAAATACTGCACATTGAGCGCTCAGGTAAAGCGTACAACGACAAACGCATGCTGGAGCAATTACGTACCCGTATACTCGAAATGCATTTAGTGGGTCGAGAAAGCTTACGTAAAAGTGCCGACATGCTTATGCCGCTACGCGAAGAGTTACGCCGTAATAACTTAATTACTCGCCAAGCAGCCAAAGTACTTGGGCTTGTGCGCAAAAATGGCGTAGACAACATGCTAAGTGCTGTACAGCCACATTTTGTGAGCGACGCGCAGCGATATTCGCTTGGTCAGCAACGCCATATTGTGGCTTACATGGCAAGCTTGGTTGAATTTGAACACGAAGAGTACCAATTGCCCGATCAACAAGACGTGCCTGCATTTGTTACGCCTAATATTCCTGACTACAACGATGTTAAAATCAGCTTTGCTAAGCGCTTTAATAAAAAACGCAAAAAGCCGCAGCCCTTGCTGCAATTTTTAGACGAAAGCTACCCAAATCTCGATGCCGACGAAATGCTATTTTTGTATCAAAAATTAGTCAGCGACAGCGATATTAAAATAATTCAAAGCGATGAAAAAGCCCGCGTAAAAATTGCCGGTCAGCACTTTTCTTTATATCCATTTAATTCAGAGCCTCAGCCAGATTCAAAGGCAGGTAAATAAACCATGACACACATAAACTTAGACGAGCTAACCCATCTACAAGCCATAAATAAAAAATTAGTAGCGGGTTATCACATTTGCGAGCAAGACAACGTAATGTGGCAAGAGCTTGACCAACACATAGAAGACTACACCGCCCTATTTACCGCCCTAGGTAACGATTTAAAACGCGACAGCCGTGGCTTTTATTACTTTGGTAGCGACGAAAGCACACCCAATATGGGCAAAATATCTCGCGCTATCGCACTCACCATTTACATTTTAATTGAGCACTACGCCAATACGGGTAAAGATCCAATGCGCGCATTGTTTGACGACGTAAACGATTTAGAGCTTATGCAAACGCTGGTACAAATTAACAAACATTTGTTTGATCAGCTTGAGATATTTTCAGGATCTGATTTGCGCAAAGACGTATACCTGCGCATGGTACGCTTAGGTTTAGCCCGTGAAGTAGAAAGCGGCTTTATGCTACAAGCGCCAATTCACCGCTACATAGATGCACTCATGGAAGTAAACGAAGAAACCTACATTACAGAGGACGAGGAATGAAAAATCTATACGGACTAAGTAAACTCGCCCTACTTAACACCGCAGGCTATGCAAAATGTGTGATCCCGCTTGATAAAAGCAGCTCTATTTGCGCGCCCAATAACACAGGTAAAAGCTCGGTTATTAACGCCCTGCAGTTCCCGCTTATTAACGATTTACGCTTAACAGAATGGGACGGACACGATTTAGATGAAACCCGAAAGTTTTATTTTTCATCCGATCAGTCGTACATTTTACTAGAAGCTAACTTGCCTCATGGCTCGGTAGTTATTGGCGTGGCAGGGCTTGGTAAAATTGCCGGTTACGCGCATCAGTACTTTTGTTACCAAGGAAAGCTTGATTTAGAGCAGTACACGCAAGGTAAAACTATTATTAAATTTACCAAGCTGTTCAACCATTTAAAATCGCTTAACTACAACCCTATTGAGTTAAAAGCACAAGAGCTAAACGCGCTATTGACTGGCGGCGCAACGCCTTTTGACGGCGACATAAACTTAAAAATGATCCCGCTAAATAATGTGCAAGACTCTTCTATTTATAAAGAAATATTTAGACGTATTCTTAACTTACACAAATTAGGCGCAAGCGACGTAAAACGCTTTATGCTACGCGTGTTTGAACGCCATATGTCGAACTCTAAGGTCGACTTTTATGAAGTATGGCGTCGCTCGTTTGATAAAGTAAACCGCTCAAAACGCGAACTAAAAGCCCTTGAGTCAATGCAAGAGCCAATAGCCGCGCTTGAATCAATGCTTGAAAACCAAACCGTGCTTAAAGGTAAATTAGCGGCGTATGCACCTAAAATTGACCAAGCACTGATTGATTTTGATACCTATCAAGAGTCGCAACTTAATGAGCTGGGTATAGCGCTTGAAGATATAGAGCACGAAAAACACGAGTTTGAGCAAAAGCAAAGCCTATACGTACAACAATCGCGCGACATAGAGCGCCGACAAACTCAAATTGAGCAGTGGTTTTTAGATTACGATGCGCTTAAAAGCGAGTTTGAACTGGTAAATAAAGCCACCCTTAAAACCAGCCTGACTCAATTAAAACAAGATTACGAGTCGCTTTCACACTCTATAACCAGCGCACAAGGGCAAAGCCTACATACGCTTGACTATCGCATTAGCGAAACACAAAAACAAATTAAGAGCTTAAAGCTGCAACTTAAAAACCTTGAGTTTAATTTGTTTACCCGCATGCGCGAAGACCTCTCGTTAAAAGAAGTAGAGGAAATATCGCGCATTTTAAACCCCGATATTCTCTCGTTTGCAACCACCACTAATGGCGATATAACCATTGATGATGAAGACGCGTTTGGTGAGTTTTTATCGCTACTTAGCGAAAACGTTAAAGGCGGCGTATTAACGCTGCCAGGTGCGAGCATTAAGCTTAAAAAGCTCTCGCCTGTGCAAATGCAAAGCGGCGAAAACAAAGAGCAATTAACCGCTCAGCTCAGTGCACTTGAGCATTCACTTAAAGAATTTAAACAACAACGCGACGTTGCTGCAAACGTTGCCGACAAGCAAAAAGAAAAAGACGCGTTATACGATGAGCTTATGAGCGCTGAGAGCGCGCTAAAGCGCTTAGAGCAGTTTGATATAATGCAGCAGTCGGTTGAAGCGCAAGCCATGCTAAAAGAGCAATTATTAGCTGAGCGCGAACAAGTTGACGACTACCTGCAAGATATTCAAAAAAATAGTGGCTCAATTGCCGATCGCCGCTCGTTAATTAAATCGAAACAAGAGCAAATTAATCGCCAAACTGAGCGCTTACGCCAAGTTAAAAGCGAGCGAATTGACCACACGCTTGATTTATACAGCGGCAAAGTGACCCCGTACATGATTGATATTACGGTCGACTTTGATAACTTAAGCGATCTTGTTCATCACTTTAATAAAGACTGCCAAGAGCTGCGTAATTTTGACATAAACGTACGCAACACCTATTTACATGTATATAACGCGGGTATTACTAAATTCGACAACGAAAACGACGAATATACTAAATACCAAAAGCTAATAAGCGCCTTTCATAATATTGATAACGAACGCGATGCGGTTGAACGCCAAGCACGCGTTGCGCTCACCGAAGTGGCTGCAACTATTAAAGGCTTACGAGAAGATTTAGACCGACTTCGCCGCGAAATGAACAGCTTTAATAAAGGCATAAGCCAGCACCGTATTTCAAACCTGCAAGCGTTTAAAATTAACGTCATACCGCGCAAAATGCTGGTTGATAGTATAGATACCATTATCAGCACGTCGCATCAGTTTGAGCAAGGTGACACGCTTGATTTACTTAGCCAAGAACCGTACAGCGAAAGCGCGGTAAACGAAGCGAAAGATCACTTAATTAAACTCGCCTCAGATAAAGCGGGCTTAACACTTACCGATTTATTTGATATTCGATTTGAAGTGATTAACCGCGCAGGTGAAACAGAGCACTTTGAAAAAATAGATTCGGCGGGCTCAAACGGCACACGAATTACTATTAAGTTATTGTGTGGCATGTTGTTTATTCGTTACTTATTGAGTGACCAGGAACAAAACCTATACCGTATACCTATTTATATAGATGAAGCGGCCGACATTGACCCACAAAATCAAAAAGCAATTATAGAAACCGCACTAAGCTTTGGTTTTGTGCCTATATTTGCCTCAGTTAAGCCACAAATAAGTTGTGACTACATTGTGCCTATTCGTTCAGTAAAAGACGGTGCACAAAACTGGGTAGACGAAAAAGACTGGATTGAAGTTGAACACAATTAATTGGCCGTTAAGGCAAACCAACTAAACTAAAATATAGGACGTTTAAATAATACACATTTAAACTATGTGTGTTATTTTAAATTAATGCATTTTATTGGAGCAAACGTAATGAAAAATATACTTATTGTTGCAGCGCTAGCACTTCTTACAGCCTGTACACAAACCCCAGATTGGGATTACGATAAATCAGCTAACTTTAGTAATTTTAAAACATTTGCTTGGGTAGAAAACGCCAGCCTAACTAAAGACACAAATAACTATCAAATTAATGGCCTAATGGAAAAGCGTGTTCGCACTGCCGTTAATGCAGAATTGAGCCAAACACTAGGTATGAGTTTAGTTGATGCAGCGCAAGCTGATGTACTTGTTAACTATCATGCATCGGTAGATAAAGAGCTTGAAGTAGACAACTTCAATATAAACTACCGCCCGCATTGGGGTTATTGGGGTACTGGTTTTCAACGCGATACAACTGCGCGTGAATACGAAGTGGGTACACTGATTATTGATATTGTGGATCGTGAATCAAACCAGCTAGTATGGCGCGGCGCAAAAGAAGGTCGATTAAAGAAAAATCAATCGCCAGAAAAGCGTGAAGCATCAATTAATAAAACAGTGAGCGAAATTTTAAGTAACTTCCCGCCGCAAAAGCAGCAGTAAGTTAAAATTAGCTATAATTAAGTTTTAAAAGAGCTCACAGTACGTGAGCTTTTTTGTGGGTGTGTATTTTTGGAACTTTTAAAATAAAGTTATTACGAGCTGCGCCCGTCACGTCAGCAAGCTGCACGTCTACAAAATAAACACCGGATTAAACTTTACCTGTAGGCGCTAAGCTTGCTTGCGCGAGAAGCGATAGCTTCTAATCACTTACCTTTACCTAACGCTATATTCAACCTTAAATTACGAGCTGCGCTCGTCACGTCAGCAAGCTGCACGCCTACAAAAAACACCGCGTCAAACTTTACCCGTAGGCGCTAAGCTTGCTTACGCGAGAAGCGATAGCTTCTAATCACTTACCTTTACCTAACGCTATATTCAACCTTAAATTACGAGCTGCGCTCGTCACGTCAGCAAGCTGCACGCCTACAAAAAACACCGCGTCAAACTTTACCCGTAGGCGCTAAGCTTGCTTACGCGAGAAGCGATAGCTTCTAATCACTTACCTTTACCTAACGCTATATTCAACCTTAAATTACGAGCTGCGCTCGTCACGTCAGCAAGCTGCACGTCTACAAAACAAACACCGGATTAAACTTTACCTGTAGGCGCTAAGCTTGCTTGCGCGAGAAGCGATAGCTTCTAATTACTTTATAGCGCTATATTCCATCTTAAATTACGAGCTGCGCTCGTCACGTCAGCAAGCTGCACGTCTACAAAAACACCGCGTTAAATTTACGATTTATACTTATGCAGTAACTCAAGCGGTATATGACAGTAATCATCAGGATGATTAGTTAAACGGTCTTGGTGCTCAGGATCGCTTGGCACGTAGTTAGTTAGCAGCTCGACCCCTACCACAATTTTATCGGCATCACTTCGCTGGCTTATATAATTGCTAGCGACCTTTAAATGATCTTGGCTTTTGCTATAAATGGCAGTGCGATATTTAGGGCCTACGTCATCCCCTTGTTTGTTAACGCTATACGGATCAATAATCTCAAAAAAGAAGCCAAACAGCTCGTTTAAGCTAACCGCTTTTGTACTAAATATTACTTTTACACACTCAGCATAACCGTCGTATTCGCCTTGTGTATTATCATTTGTTCCATTAGCCCGTCCTGCTTCAGTACTTATTACACCAGGTAAGTGCTTTAAAAACTCTTGCACACCCCACAGGCAGCCACCTGCAAAGTAAATAGTATCTTGCTGTTTTATATTCATAATAAATGTGACCAAATTTGTTAGATGCATTAACTTTGCAAATGATTATCAAATGCAGTTTTTAATGAATTAATGTACAATCGCGCCAAAATCGCAGTTGTTTAATTGAATTATTTTATCACGCCTTAAAAGTGTGTTCTGAATTTAATTGTTACCGTAATTGCATATAAAAAATGAGACACACAACATGAAATGGTCACCGCACTTTATACTCCCTGCACTGCTATGCAGCGCGAGCAGTTTTGCCTACGGCGAAGCTGTAACTGATAAAACTGAGGCATCACCGGCAATCGAAAAAATAACGGTTGAGGCATCACCCACTGCAAACACATTACCTGTAGGTACATTTGACTCTCCAGTATCTAATTTAGAGTATGACCCACGTGTTGATTTACAATCACGTAATATGGCTGAAGCGCAAGCCGATGTGACTATACGCGGTGGTATTTTTGAAAATACCGGCTTTAGAGTTGGTAGTGCTACTTTACTTGACCCACAGTCTGGTCATTACTTTGCTGAAATTCCTATTGCACCGCAAATGCTTACCGGCCCTTATATTTTAACAGGCGCAGACAATGCACTTAATGGTGCTAATAGCTCTGTAGGCACTGTATCGTTTGGCTGGAAACCAATTAGCACGGGCGGCAGTGTATCGGTAGGTACTGGCACAAACGATTTTAACTTACAAAGCTTACATGCAGCTGTAAGTATGCCCCTTGAAGGCGCAAAGGATTGGAAGCTTGGTTTTGAAGGTGAGATTTCTCACTCACAAAGCGATGGCACTATTGATAACGGCGATCACGACTTTACGCGTGCATCGGGTCGCGTTCAATTAGCTGGCGCTGATTCTCAAACAGATTTGTTTTTTGGCTCACAAGATAAGTTTTTTGGTTGGCCAAATTTGTACACTCCATTTGGCGTTAACGAAACAGAAGAGCTAGAAACCCGCTTATTAATGCTAAACCATAAGCAAAATTATGCGCAGGATAGTAACTTTGAAGTGTCGGCTTATTACCGCACACACGACGATCATTATATTTACTCTCGCGAAAATCCAAGCGCTTTTGAAGCGTTTCACAAAAGTGAAGTTAAGTCGTTAGCGCTATCGGGGCATCATGCTCAAAGCGATGTATTTGCTGTAAATTATTCAGCACAGTTTATTGACGACTCAATTGAATCTACCACGCTTGAAAACAACTTTACCTCTCGTAAGTATTATAAATTAAGCGTATTGCCTGAATACAAAATGGCGCTTGAGGATAATAAACAACTTACATTTCGTTTAGGCGCTGCGTTTGACGATACAAATAGAGACGACTCTGAACTGTCACTTATTGGTGATATAACGCTTAATACACAAAACAGCAAAGGTTTTGAGCGCACGTTTTATTTATCGTACGCAGAGGCAAGCCAAGTAGCAGGCTATACCGCCATTGGCGGAAGTGATTCAGGCGGGTTATTTAGAAGTAATTACACCCTTGAGCGCGAAACGACTAAAAGCCTAGAGCTGGGTTTATTAGTTGATGAGCAAACTTGGCAACTTAATTCGGCTATTTTTTATCGCAAAGATGACAACTTAACCGATTGGACGTTTAATTTTGATTCAAGCTCTGCGCGCTTTGCAAACCCTGTAGATATAAATACGACGGGCGTTGAGTTCTTAGCAACTAAACACTTTGAAACAACCGAAATTGTAGCGAGTTACACCTACCTTCATAAATCAGAAAATTACGGTGCGGCAGATATTGACGCTAGTTTTTACGCATTAAACTTTCCTGATCACCGCCTAACACTCGGCGCAGTGTGGAATCCTACTGATATATTGCAGTTTAGAATAGATAACGAGTGGCGCAAACAGCACGAAAATGCGCTGCGCGGTAGTGACGACGATGCTTTATTTACTCATTTAACGTTAAAAATTACGCCGCCAATGCTAAAAAACTTATTTATTACTTTAGCAGCAGATAACTTATGGGGTGAATCGTTTGAAGAGATACCTGGTACACCAGGGCGAGGCGAGCAATATACGTTAAGCGCAACGTATAGTTGGTAGAATTGAGCTATCACATTCAAAGACCTGTTTATTTAAAACAGGTCTTTGAATAAATATTTAGCAAAGAATAAACGACATACTAAATATTAAGAGCTTTGATTACTCAGCTTATATTGAACCAGAACGACATTGTCTTTTTCTTAGCTCATTATCAATTTGTAAAGGGCGACTAAGCTCATCTGTAAGAACCTGCGAAACAACCGTACCGGTTTCAACTTCTTGTATCCAGATTGATATTTTATCCCCTTCCCTTTTTCTATTTAGCATGTAGCTTTTATCAGAATCTAAATTAACGTTAAAATTAACAAAAGCTTCTTTTTGACTATTTAAAACATCAGGGTTTGAAACACTCGCCTTTACCCATAAATCATGATCACCACTGATATACTGCTTTGGTTCAGCCCATTGTGTAGGTTTTTTGTTAAAGCACATCAAGTGGACATATTCTAGATCTACTCCCTGCTCTCTTTTAAAGTTTTCGAGTCTAAAGTGGTCTTCTTTAATATCGGTTTTAATTGGTAAGTTTGAACAACCTAATAAAGTCACACCTAATGTAAATGCTGTAAGTAAATTTTTCATTTTTATTTCCTTTTAAAAATTAAGATTGAACGAAATCACCTATAAATGAGATTTATAAAAAGTATCTTACAATTTCCTATATTAGCAACAAAGTTAAATGTGTCTAATATTTCGCCATTAAATAAATTAACGACTGCTTTTAATAACCTTATGAAGATTTTTATTAATAATATATTGTAAATAGATGTGTATTAAAAACGAGGATTAAGTTAGCTCTTCAAGCTCTGTAATAAGCGCTAAAGCCTGTGCATTTGTTGACCCGCACACATCAAATGTGGCGCTAAAATCACTACATACTTTTGGTCGACTTTCATCACCAAATAACTTACATAAATTACGTTCATCTAGCTGAATACAACGCTCTCCGGCTTTTTTACCATTTGGCATACCTGGAATAGGCGAACTAATACTTGGCGCAATACAGCATGCGCCGCAGCCTAGCCTGCAATTCATCGATTCGGTTTTCATAATTTCCTCGGTATAAAAAACACTTACTTTAATTTCTTTTTAGGAACTTAATTAATCGCATAGTGAGTTGTAACACACACATGTAATGCTTTGTTACATCTTAAAACAGCTTGTAAACACTTTATTGCGTATTATTGCTCTGTCACCACCAATTATGAAGGAATGCCTTGTGGCTACTACAAAACAAATAATACTCCCAATCGCTGTTTTAGCAGGCGGTATTGCTTTAGCTTTCGCCTTTATGGCAATGAAAAAACCACCCGAAGAAAAGCCAGAGCAAGATTTACGTCCTTTAGTAGCAACACAAAGCGTACTTTTAGATTCTATAACGCTCGATGTTAAATCGTACGGCATTGTTAAACCAAAGTATCGTACCGAGCTAATAGCACAAGTTAGCGGGCAAGTTATTTCGGTATCAGATCAATTTGTAGAAGGCGCGTTTGTAAAGCAAGGCGATATTTTAGCACGAATTGATGCAAATGATTACGAAGCAGACTTTATTGAAGCGCAAGCGGGTTTAGCACAAGCAAGCTCAGCACTTGAAATAGAACGCGCGCAAGCACATGTCGCTCAAGCTGAGTGGGAGCGCATTAAGTCAGACTCAAGCGACGCTATCGCATCAGAACTTTATTTGCGAAAACCACAGCTTGCAGAAAAATTAGCGCGTTACCGCTCTGCTCAAGCAAGTGTTAAGCGTGCTAGCCGCAATCTTGAGCGTACTTATATTAAAGCCCCTTATGATGCCATTATTAATGAGCGCACAATTAGCTTAGGTTCAGTAGTAAACCCAGGTAATAGTTTTGGTGCATTGAGTGCAACCTCAGTTGCAGAGGTACGTTTGCCAGTTGCCGACCAAGAACTGCAATATTTAAAAAATGGCGGCGTAGGCTCAAATGTTACATTTAACGCAGAATACGCGGGTAAGCAAACAATGTGGCAAGCCAAAGTAATTCGCACCGAAGGTGTGGTTGATCAAACAAGCCGTATGAGCTACTTGGTTGCACAACTTGCAACACCTTATGGCGATAAAACACGCCCCCTTCGTTTTGGTTCATACATTAACGCTACCATTGAAGGTCGCCCGCTTGATAACGCAATTATTGTTGCGCACCATTTAGTTAAAGATAATCAAATTGTAATTTTAAATGACGATTTAACATTATCGTTTAAAACTCTCAATATTATACGCGAACAAAACGGCATGATTATAGCCAGCCAAGGGCTAAAAAATGGCGAGCAAATTGTTACCTCAGCGCTTGAGTATCCAACTGAAGGTATGGCGGTAAAAGTTGAAGATATTGCGCCTGATAAAACTGATGTAACTCAACTTGCGCTGAAAGAGGAATAATCATGAACACTCGTGAAACAGGGTTAATAGCATGGTTTGCCCGAAATCCCGTTGCTGCCAACCTACTAATGATATTTATATTAGTGGGCGGTATTTTAATGGCAATGACCATTCGCAAACAAATGTTCCCACAGTTTGAAAGTAACTGGATAAGCGTACAAGCGGTTTACCCAGGTGCAGCCCCGCAAGAAGTTGAAGAAGGCATAACCATAAAAGTTGAGGAAAACCTCGAAGGTATTGAAGGCATTAAACGCCTAATTACTTACTCTAACCGTGGTTTTTCACAAGCGTGGATTGAAATAGAAGAACAATACAATCCACAAGAAGTACTTGATGAAATTAAAGTACAAGTTGATTCAATAAACACCTTTCCTGCGGGAATGGAGCGCCCTGTTGTTCGCCGCGATAAGTTTGAGCAAGAGGTAATGATACTCGCGCTTTATGGCGACATGAGTAACTACCAGTTAAAAGAGCTTGGCAACGATATAAAAGATGAACTGCAAGCACTGCCTCACGTTAACCTTGTTAATTTTAACGGCGGTTTAGAATACGAAATTGGTATAGAAGTTAGCCCCGATAAACTGCGCGAATATGGCTTAACATTTAGAGATATTGCAGGCGCTGTACAAAACTTTTCGGCCAATATGTCGGCGGGGCAAATACGCTCTGAAAACGGTTATATTTCGATGCGTGTTGAAAAACAAGCCTACCGTGGCTTTGAGTTTGAAAAACTCCCCCTTATTACCCTTGCTGATGGCGCACAAATTTATTTAGGCGATGTAGCAACCATTAACGACGGCTTTGAAGAAGGCCTACAATATTCTAAATATAATGGTAAAAACTCACTCTCGTTTGAAGTAAATGCATCAAAAGATCAAGATATTACCGATGTCGCAAAAGTTCTTAAAAGCTACATGGCGGCTAAAGAGCCACTTTTACCTGCAGGCGTTAAGCTATCTCCTATTGTTGATTTAACTTACTACCTTGAAGGTCGACTTGATATGATGGTCGATAACATGATTTGGGGGGGCTTGTTAGTAATGATAGTGCTGGCACTATTTTTACCGTTACGCTTGGCATTTTGGGTAATGATGGGTTTACCGGTGTCTTTTCTAGGTGCCTTTTTGTTTATGCCCATTGGCTTTTTAGACGTAACAATTAACCTAGCCTCTCTTTTTGCCTTTATACTTGTGCTCGGAATTGTTGTTGATGACGCCATTGTTGTGGGCGAGTCAGCCAGTGCCGAAATAGAAAAATACGGCCACACACTTGATAACGTAGTACGCGGCGTAAAACGTGTTGCGATGCCAGCAACCTTTGGTGTACTAACAACTATTGCGGCATTTTTACCACAAACACTCGCAACCGGCCCTGGCGCTGCTTTTTCTAAGGCAATTGGTGGCGTTATTATTTTATGTTTGATTTTTTCACTCATTGAATCAAAACTAATTTTACCTGCGCATATTGCAGCAATGAATCCGCGTAAACCAAATCCTAAAAACCTATTACATCGCTTACGTATGGTAATTGATAGTGGTTTAAAAGGCTTTGTGAATAACTACTACCTTCCTTTTGTTAGCCGCTGTATTCACTACCGCTATACCGTAATTGTTGGCTTTATGTGTTTGCTTATTGTAAGCGCAGGTATGTTTGCAGGTGGTTTAGTTAAGTTTGTACCAAACCCTAAAATACCGCACGACTTTCCGCGTATTGATATAGAGATGAACCTTGCTTCATCTGAGCAAGCAACGCTTGAAACTGCACGTAAAATAGAAAGCGTGTTGTTAAAGGTCGATCAGCAACTACAAGAGCAATACGGTAAACCGATGATCCGCGATTTATCGGTAAGCCTGCGCGGACGAACTGAAGCAAATATTATGGCCATTTTGGTAGAGCCTGATTTACGCCCTATCGACACCTTTGCCCTAAGTGCATTATGGCGTGAGCAAATGCCCGCTTTACCAGGCATTAAAACCATGACCATTCAAGACAGTATAATGAATGGCGGTCGAGATGATGGCGACGTTAGCTTTAAACTTGAAGGCAAAAATGCTGACGAGCTAAAAGAAGTGGCTGGTAAATTAAAAGCCAAATTACAAACAATGGAAGGCGTTGGCGACGTAAATGATTCAATGCAAAGCGCTACCGACGAAGTGCAACTTGATTTAAAACCACTCGCTTACAGCATGGGTTTAACGCTTGCTGATGTCGCATCGCAAGTTAGCTTTAGTTACTACGGCTTAGAAGCGCAGCGAATATTGCGTGAAGGCGAAGAAATTAAAGTCATGATTCGCTATCCAGAAGACGAACGTAACTCAATAAGTGACATAGCAAGTGTGCGTATTATTACACCTACTGGCGCTGAAGTACCGCTAAGTGAAATAGCCGAAGTTAAGTTGGTTGACGGTGTAAACCGTATTCGCCGCGAAAACTCTAAACGTACTGTAAATGTATGGGCTGCGGTAAATACCGACCAAGCCGAACCATTTGCAATTGCAGAAGAAATTCGTGACGAATACTTACCAACATTACTTAAAAGCTACCCTGGCGTTACAAGTGATGTAGCTGGGCGCATTCAAGAAGAGATGGACAGCGCTTCAGAGCAGCTTCGTGACTTTGGTATATCAATGATGATTATATTTGCCTTGTTAGCCATTCCACTTCGCTCTTACTCGCAGCCACTTATTATAATGTCGGTTATTCCGTTTGGTGTAGTGGGCGCGATGTTTGGGCATATGATTTTAGGTATGACCATGAGTAGCTTATCGATGTTTGGCATTATTGCTGTAGCGGGTGTGGTCGTAAATGATTCCCTCGTTATGGTTGATTTTGTAAACAAAGCACGCGCTGAAGGTGTTGCGATTAAAGATGCTGTAATGCAAGCCGGTGCTCGTCGCTTTAGAGCTATATTACTCACCTCAATCACTACCTTTATTGGTGTAATGCCAATTATTTTTGAAACGAGTTTACAAGCTAAAATTGTTATCCCGATGGCTGTATCACTTGCTTTTGGTGTGTTATTTGCCACAGTAATTACACTGATACTTATACCGTGCCAGTATGTTGCACTAGAAGATGCTAAACGATTAGTACGTAAAATGCGTGGCAAGCCACCACTAGTAGATGCCCAACCAGCGCCTACTCACAGCTAAATTAAGTAACATCCCAACCAAAAAAGCTCGGCATATTATGCCGAGCTTTTTATTTTTAGCTTAAAAATGATATTCACCTATTTGCTAACAATACTTCTATTACTTATTTTTTAACACACAGGATAGCTTTGGCAACAGTCCTAATAATTGAGAGAAATATTGCTCGTTTTTTATCCCTAATACGTTATGGTATTTAAATAATAAATAGACATAATAAAATTAAGGAACAGCCATGAATACATCTCCCTCTGATCATATTCCTCAAGAAGCCTTTGATTGGTATGACGAATACGCCCACGGTTTAATGGACCGACGTACTTTTATGAAAAAACTCGGTGGCCTTGCTGCTCTTGGCTTTTCGATGGCTGTACTTACATCAGCATTATTACCTAACTATGCACTTGCTGAACAAGTATCGTTTAATGACGATGATATTAAAGCAACATACGAAGAATTCGATTCGCCAGACGGGCACGGTAAAGGCAAAGGTTACTTAGCAACCCCTAAAAACATAGAAGGTAAGCTCCCTGTTGTACTTGTGGTACACGAAAACCGTGGATTAAACCCATACGTAAAGGATGTAGCAAGACGCTTAGCGAAGGTAGGCTTTATTGCATTTGCACCCGATGCGCTATTTCCACTGGGTGGCTACCCTGGTAATGATGATGAAGGACGCGCTATGCAAAAAACCATGGATCGCGCTAAAATTCAAAACGATTTTGTAGCCGCAGCACACTTTTTAAAATCGCATGCTAACAGTAACGGTAAGTTAGGCGCTGTCGGTTTTTGTTTTGGCGGCTACATTGTTAATTATTTAGCGGCAGTAGATAGCAACTTAATCAGCGCCGGAGTGCCTTTTTACGGTACTCCAGCCAGTGAAAGTTTACGTAAAAATATTAAAGCACCATTAATGATTCAATTGGGCGAGCTAGATAAACGTGTAAACGCGTCTTGGCCACAGTACGAACAAGACTTAAAAGCTAATAACGTTGAATACACTATGCATATGTATAAAGGGGCAAATCATGGCTTTCATAACGACTCGACAGGTCGCTATGATAAAGACAATGCTGAGCTTGCATGGCAACGTACCGTTGAGTTTTTTAATAGAAAGCTAAGTTAGCGAATAAAAAATAATGCCACCAGTTCTAAGCTAGTGGCATTATTAAAAATACTTGGTTTTTTTATCAACTTTAAACTTTTTTGGTACGCATAACTAATAATGACAACAAAACGAGTAAATAAATACTTAAAGAGCCACCGCTACTAGAGCCATCTTTATTTTCGACTTTTGCAATTTTTTCTTCTTTAACACGTGTTTTAAACCTTACTAGTTCTGCATCTAAATTAGTACTCATATCACTAACCGCTAGATTAAAGCCCTCTGCCGACTTTTCAGATAACGTTTCATCAATACCGATTGCTGTTGTTCTTTTTTCAAGCTTACTTATACCAGGTGCTCTAAATAGCATTTTTCTACTTTTAATATCAAAAACAGCTGTATCCACAAAGGTTTGAATTGTATTTTCATTACCTGGAATAACGTACATACCCACTATTGTCCAATAAAGTAAGGCTGCATTATTTTCATACGATTGCGTAACTTGATCATATGAAACCAGTGCCATTACATCTACATCGTAAAGCCTCCCGACTTGCTCGAGTGTTGCAAAACCTTCACCTCGTTTTAAATAGGTACTTGGTATAACTTCAATGCGGTCAATGTAATCATATTGTAGAAATGACTTTTTTACTTTTTCGAGTAACTCAACTTGGTTTTGGGTCTCTAACCCGTCTGGCTGCCAGTTTTTAGACGGTACAAATGCAATTCCAACAGTAACAGGGAGTTTTAAAACAGGTATTTCAGGTTTATAGGTAGAGCGACTTTGTTGATCAGGATATAAGAAATCCATTAAGCTACTAGATTGCGTATTTTTACCT
Source organism: Pseudoalteromonas sp. NZS71 (assembly GCF_015864715.1). Lineage (NCBI taxonomy): Bacteria > Pseudomonadati > Pseudomonadota > Gammaproteobacteria > Alteromonadales > Pseudoalteromonadaceae > Pseudoalteromonas > Pseudoalteromonas sp. NZS71. Next base: position 110,570 of record NZ_JADYWS010000012.1, read on the forward strand.
GTATTGTTACTCACAAACGAACTACAAGAAGCAAGTAAGGTCGCCATAAAAATGATTATATATTTATTAAATCTCACATTTATTCCTTTTTATTTTTAATTTAATTCAGTTACGTGCCAAAGCTCACCCGATGGTCCCCATAAGTAAATAACGCGACCCCAAGGTTCTTGTTTTATACCCTCAAAGCGGATATCAAAACCGTTTAAATTACTAATGAGTTCGTATGCTTCATCTATATTTAACACACAAAGTTGCAGCATTAAGTTTTCAGCAAACGTTTTATTATAATAACGCTGTAAAAATAACGTACATTCGCCAAAAGTACACACGCATAAATCATTTGAGGCATCTTCAATCTTAAATCCAAGCGCTTTATAAAAGCGCTGAGATTGCTCATAATTTTTACAGGGAATAAAAATTCTAATATCATCAACTTGCATAACTCTTCCTTAATTAGCTCAGTACGCTTTTATCAATAATTCCTTTATTGACCAACTGCTGCAAAATAGCTTGGGATTTTGCTCTGCATACATCACGTAGTAAACGCACCGCAGGGGTTATTGACTGCCTACTTGGGCAAATAAGCCAAAGTTCACCATTAACATGTTGATAATTTGGCATTACAGTAACCACCCTGTCATTGAGTAAATCATCAGCCATATCAAGAGCCGACTTTACAGCTAAGCCCTTACCCGCAACGCACCAGCGCCTGACTAAATCGCCATCGTTTGAGGCGCGCCTGCCATCCATTTTAACTTTATATTTTGATTCACCATCGGTGAATTCCCACGTATTATTTATAATATCCTGCAACTGATAAAACAAACCTTGATGCGACGCTAAATCATCAGGATGCACGGGAGTCCCGTTTTGTAAGAGGTATTCGTGAGTTGCACATAATAAGCGCGGTACGTTACAAATTTTAAAACCATAAACGCTAGCATCATTAGGCGAGCCATAACGAAGTGCTATATCAACTGAGTCACGATAAAAGTCGATATTACTATCACTTATATGGGTTCTTAAACTTAGCTTTGGATAAGTGTCCATGAGTTCATCAATCCATGGGATCACCAAGTTACGCCCTAAGTCAGATGAAAGTGCAACACGCAATTCGCCTTCTATTTCGTCGTGTTCACCTTTAAGGTTTTGTTTTGCGAGCTCAAGCACTGCTAAAGCCTGTTCACATTGTGGTATGTAGCGCTCCCCAGCAGCCGACAACCTCAAATGACGTGTGGTACGAACAAACAGCTCGCTACCAAGCGCTGACTCCACGCGTTTAATAGCGGCGCTTGCTGTGGCTGTACGCATATCTAACTTAGCAGCTGCTAGCGTAATACTTCTAAACTCAGCGACTTTTAAAATAAGTTTTAAATCTTCTATGTTCATATTATCTATTTATATTTGATAATGATTCAATAATTATGCTGTTTATCTAATGCAAAGCAAGCTGTATTATCTTCGCATAAAGTAATTAACACGTACTTTTAATCGCAAACCCTATAACTTTTGGAGATTAAAAATGGCTCACCCAATTATTAATGACTTAGAAAAACGCTACACTGCAAAACGTTACGACGCCACTAAGCGCGTATCGCAAGACGATTTAGCCGTTATTTATGAGGCTATGCGATTGTCTCCTTCATCTATTAACTCGCAGCCTTGGAAGTTTATAGTTATTGAATCTGATGAGGCTAAAGAGCGTATGCATAGTACATTTGCTAATAAATTTGCGTTTAACCAGCCACACATTAAAACAGCTTCGCATATAATATTATTTGCTCACAACCCTAAATATACCCGCGATGATTACGCACAAATCATTGATGCAGATATTAAAAATGGTCGTACTAAAGCAGAAAATCGCGAACAAGCTTTTGGTGCTTACGCGTTTGTTGATATGAATACTGATGAGCAAGGCGTTAATGAAGAGTGGACTAAAGCACAAACTTACATTGCACTGGGTAACACTATGCATGCAGCTGCACGCTTAGGTGTTGACTCTACTCCAATGGAAGGCGTAGATGCCGAGCTGATTGGCGAAGTTTTTGAAAAAGAACTTGATGGTTACGTGTGCGACGTAGCATTAGTACTTGGCTATCACGATAGCGCAGAAGACTATAATGCTAAATTACCTAAATCTCGCTTGGCAAAAGAGCAAGTTATTCAGGTTTTATAAGTAATACGTTATAAACTTAAATGATAACAATATTAAAAAACCACTTATTTAAATAAGTGGTTTTTTGCTTTAAAGCAGTTTAACTTACTTGAAGCTGCGCAGCTTGAATGTATTGCACTAAATCTTCAATAGAAACCACGGTCATATTATGTTTATTAGCATAATCACTCACCTCAGGTAAGCGCGCCATTGAACCATCTGGATTTGTAAGTTCGCAAATTACGCCAAATGGTTTTAAGCCGGCAAGTTGCATTAAATCAACTGATGCTTCGGTATGACCACGACGAACTAATACTCCACCCGTTTGTGCTTTTAAACCAAATACATGCCCTGGGCGCGATAAATCACTTGGTTTGGCGTTATCGGTTGTCGCTGCTTTTATAGTAGTTACTCTATCAGCAGCAGACACACCTGTTGTAACACCATGCTTAGCTTCAATAGTGACTGTATAAGCGGTGTTATTTTGACTTGTGTTGTTGGTTACCATTTGCGGTAAGTCGAGCTGTTTAATGCGCTCCTCCCCCATGCATAAGCAAACAATACCGCTGCCTTCGCGGATCATTTCGGCCATTTGAGAAGTCGTTAAATGCTCAGCTGAAAATACAAAGTCGCCTTCATTTTCACGGTTTTCATCATCAACAACAAGTACGCCTTGCCCTTGCTGTAGTGCAGCAATTGCGCTTTGTACGCGGATATGGCTTTCGCCGAATTGAGTAAGTAGAGACTGAATCATCATTATATTCCAAATAAAAAATAATAGATTCAGGACTGTGAAAGGATCAGTAATACATCGCTTTAAATTTAAAACGATCACTACCAAAATAGCTTAAATAAAATAACAAAAAGCACGCAGCAAAAAGCAGCGCACACTGTTATACCAACGGCATTAAATCAGTAACCTATTATAGCGCTAAAAAAATAGCTCACTTAACGCGATACAATGATCGTGTCTTTAATAAAATTGGTATTAGTATAATAAGCCATATTCTCTTTCATCCGGACTGTAACCGTCGGCTCTGGCATCTCACCAGATCTGCTGACCTTTACTGAACCTAGGTTAAATAAAGCGCTCGCGGGCTCGTTTAAGTTATAAATAACATTAAACATACCGCCGGTGGGGAATTTCGCCCCGCCCTGAGAATGTACTTTTATAACTAAAGCGCTATAAAAGCGGGCTTATTATACCCTTTAACTTAATTACTTATCAAAGGTAAGTGAATAAACTTCTAACAAAGCTCGGTATTTAATGAGGCTTTGACTACTTTACCTTCATTTATGTCAGCGGTGATTGTACAAGTAGCGCCGTTTACTAAATTTAAGTTAGGTGGAGCATGACCAATATCGGCATCAATAATCACAGGAAATAAACACCCACCTAGTGCAACATCAAGCGCGTGGCGGTAATCAAAAGAAGCATCTTGACCTTGAGTGATCACGCTGCGACCAATAATAATACCGTTTATATCGTCAAATATACCTGCTAATTTTAATGAAAGTAAAAACCGTGCAACGGTTGTTGGCGTCAGCTCTGAGTTTTCTAGGTATAAAATAAGCCCTTCGGGTGCACTGTGTTTTTTAAATTCATGTAGTGCCAAAAATGGAGAGTCGAGTAATAAGCCGACTGTATCTAAGCACCCACCAAATAAACGACCCGACATTTCAATAGTGCGTGCATCAAAGTAATTTAAACACTGCCACTGAGTAACTTCTGTGTGTTCAAACAATGCATTTGGGTTTTGTACGTAATCAGGTCTATTTTTTTGATAATGCGATGACGGTGCTTGCTCAAATTTGCTACCTGCTTCATAACTTAGTGTTTCAAATATTTGCAGGCAATAAGGACTTTTTTCGTCAGGATGTAACTGCATAAGATTAGCGCTGTGTAGTGTTGCCCATTGGCATTTTGCCGTGAGTGCGCATGCAATGGTGCTTACATCAGAGAACCCAACTAACCATTTAGGCTTTGCTTCTTTAATTGCATTAAAATCAAGTAGGGGCAGTATTTCCATTGCAAGCTCGCCACCAAATGGAGGCATAATTGCATCTATCTCATCATCTAATAAAAAACCCATTAACTGCTGAGCGTGCGCTTTAGCGTTAAGCTGTCCATGCGGTTTGCTTTGACGTAAAAACTCTCCTTCAACAACATCATACCCTCGATGTTTTAATCCATTAATAACAATGTCTAATCGTGCATGGTACTTTTCTTTAAGGCCTGATGAAAGTGAACAAATTGCTATTTTTGATCCTACTTTTAAAGGCGCTGGGTAAAGTATATTAGCCATATATTTTCCTTTTTAGAGAATACGTTAATACCAATTACATTAAATCAGCGAGTTATTTGATGCGCTAAATGCTCATGTTTTTAGTAAATTGATATAAGTACCTACTATACCAACATAGACCATATTTATAGAACATGAATACTGTACAAACGCGCCTACCATTAAAGGTTAAATTATAGACATAAAAAAACCGATGTAATTACATCGGTTTTTATTTAAAAACGTTAAAGTGAGTTATGCGTTAAAGATACTCAACTTCAATAATTTCGAACTCAACAATACCTTTTGGCGTTTGAATAGACACTGCGTCGTCCATTTGTTTACCAATTAAGCCACGTGCAATCGGTGAGTTAACAGATATTAAGTTGTTTTTAATATTTGCTTCGTCATCGCCCACAATACGGTATTTTACTTCAGCATCGGTTTCTATATTTACAATAGTCACCGTAGTGCCAAAAATAACTCTACCGGTATTTGGCATTTTAGTTACGTCGATAATTTGAACATTTGAAAGTTTAGCTTCAATTTCTTGAATACGCCCTTCACAAAAACCCTGTTGCTCACGCGCAGCGTGGTATTCAGCGTTTTCTTTTAAGTCACCGTGTTCACGCGCAACAGCAATGTCGGCGATAATTTTAGGACGGGTAACTGTTTTTAATTCGTTAAGCTCTTTACGCAGTAAATCTGCGCCACGAACTGTCATCGGAATTGATTGCATACTTTTCTCACTTAACACCAAGGCCCTAGTTGGCCTTGGCACATTTCCTTAGTTCAATCGCAGATGTAGCTCTTGAACTGACGTCACTTTGCTGCGGTCATCTGCTTTATTAGCAGTACAGTTAGCGAATGCCGCGTTCAAGGTTGTCGTATAGTTGGTTTTATTTTGCAATGCACCACGACGTAACACCTTCGAATCTTCGATCGCTTGGCGACCTTCGGTGGTATTAACGATATAGCTGTACTCTTTATTCTTGATATAATCAAGAATATGCGGGCGGCCTTCATATACTTTGTTTACACGTCGTACTTCAATGCCAGCTTCTTCAAGAGCTTGTGCCGTGCCACCAGTTGCGTCAAGTTCAAAACCTAAGTCGGTCATGATTTTGGCTAATTCAACAATACGTGGCTTATCGCTATTACGAACAGATAATAGCGCGCGACCACCGCGTGGTAAAGTGTTGCTTGCACCTAATTGTGCTTTTGCGAATGCTTCGGCGAAAGTATCACCAACACCCATCACTTCACCTGTTGAACGCATCTCAGGACCACGGATTGGATCCACACCCTGAAACTTAGCAAATGGTAAAACAACTTCTTTAACGCTGTAGTAAGGAGGGATCACTTCTTTAGTAATACCTTGGCTTGCTAAAGACTGACCAGCCATACAACGTGCAGCTACTTTTGCAAGCGCCACACCGGTTGCTTTTGATACAAACGGTACAGTACGTGCAGCACGCGGGTTAACTTCGATTAAGTACACTTTGTCTTCTTTTACTGCAAACTGTGTATTCATCAAGCCAACAACACCAAGTTCAAGCGCCATGTCGGTTACTTGCTTGCGCATTACATCTTGCACTTCTTGTGATAAAGAATGTGCTGGTAATGAACAGGCTGAGTCACCCGAGTGAACACCCGCTTGCTCAATGTGCTCCATAATACCGCCGATAATTACTTGCTCGCCGTCACAAATTGCGTCAACGTCAACTTCAATCGCGTTATCTAAGAAACGGTCCAGTAATACAGGTGCTTCGTTTGATGCTTGTACAGCTTCGGTCATGTAGCGACGTAAATCATCTTCGTCGTATACAATTTCCATTGCACGACCACCTAGTACGTACGACGGGCGTACAACTAATGGAAAGCCAATTTCAACTGATTTAAGTAAGGCTTCTTCGGTTGAAGTTACTGTTGCATTTTCTGGCTGAAGTAAGTTTAAACGCTCAACAAGTTGTTGGAAACGTTCGCGGTCTTCTGCACGGTCAATCGCATCAGGTGAAGTACCAATCACTGGTACACCATTCGCTTCAAGCTCACGCGCTAGTTTAAGTGGTGTTTGACCACCGTACTGTACGATAACGCCTTTTGGCTTTTCAACACGTACGATTTCGAGTACGTCTTCAAGCGTAATTGGTTCAAAGTATAACCTGTCAGATGTATCGTAATCGGTAGATACCGTTTCAGGGTTACAGTTAACCATAATAGTTTCGTAACCGTCTTCGCGAAGCGCAAGCGAGGCATGTACACAACAGTAATCAAACTCAATACCTTGACCGATACGGTTTGGACCACCACCAATAACCATGATTTTATCACGATCTGTTGGGTTAGCTTCACACTCTTCATCGTAAGTTGAGTACATGTAAGCAGTGTCTGAGCTAAATTCTGCTGCACACGTATCAACACGTTTGTATACTGGCACGATGTTTAATAAATGACGTTTTTTACGAATTTCAGCTTCAGATACACCTGCAATTTCTGCTATACGCGGATCTGCAAAGCCTTTACGTTTAAGTTTACGTAGGAAGTCAGCATTTAAACCCGCCATGCCTACTTTCGCTATTTTTGCTTCGTCTTTTAAAATGTCTTCTATTTGTACTAAGAACCAGCGGTTAACTTTAGTCAGTTCGTAAACATCATCAACACTCATGCCATGGCGCATTGCATCGGCAATGTACCAAATACGCTCAGCGCCTGGCTCGCGTAGTTCACGAATGATTTTTTCTTTTGCTTTAGGATCATCAAGCGCAACTATCGGGTTAAATCCCGTTGCACCCACTTCAAGACCACGTAATGCTTTTTGCAACGACTCTTGTTGGTTACGACCAATTGCCATTACTTCGCCAACTGATTTCATTTGCGTAGTTAAACGGTCGTTTGCACCGGCAAATTTTTCAAAGTTAAAGCGAGGAATTTTTGTAACAACGTAATCGATTGAAGGCTCAAAAGACGCGGGAGTTTTGCCACCCGTAATGTCGTTTTGAAGCTCGTCAAGCGTATAACCTACTGCTAGTTTTGCTGCAATTTTAGCAATTGGGAAACCCGTTGCTTTTGATGCTAATGCAGATGAACGTGATACACGTGGGTTCATCTCAATGATAACCATACGGCCATCTTCAGGATTAATACCAAACTGCACGTTAGAACCGCCAGTTTCTACACCAATTTCACGTAATACTGCCATAGAGGCGTTACGCATAATTTGGTATTCTTTGTCGGTTAGCGTTTGCGCTGGTGCAACGGTGATTGAATCGCCAGTGTGAACACCCATAGGGTCAAAGTTTTCAATGGTACAAACAATAATACAGTTGTCGTTTTTATCACGTACAACTTCTGTTTCGTACTCTTTCCAACCAATCAGTGATTCATCAATTAGTAATTCGTTCGTTGGCGATAAATCTAAGCCACGTTCACAAATTTCTTCAAACTCTTCTAAGTTATACGCTACACCGCCACCGGTGCCGCCCATAGTAAAAGAAGGCCTGATAATACATGGTAAACCAATGCGCGTTATGATGTCTTTGGCTTCATCCATAGAGTGAGCAATCTCAGCACGAGGACATTCAAGACCAATATTTTTCATTGCTACGTCAAAGCGCTCACGGTTTTCTGCTTTGTCGATTGCATCAGCCGTTGCACCAATTAGTTCAACACCATGTTTAGCCAATACACCGTGCTTGTCTAGTTCAAGCGCACAGTTTAATGCCGTTTGACCACCCATTGTAGGCAGTACTGCATCTGGCTTTTCTTTTTCAATAATTTTTTCTACCACTTCCCAGTGAATTGGTTCGATGTATGTTGCATCGGCCATATCAGGGTCGGTCATGATAGTTGCAGGGTTTGAGTTAACTAATATAACTCTGTAGCCTTCTTCTCTAAGTGCTTTACACGCTTGAGCACCAGAGTAGTCAAATTCACAAGCTTGACCAATTACAATTGGGCCTGCGCCTAAGATAAGAATGCTTTTTATGTCGGTACGTTTTGGCATTATTACTCCAGTTAAATTAGTGTTTACGCGCTTGCATCAAATCGATGAAGTGGTCAAATAATGGGGCTGCATCGTGCGGACCAGGGCTTGCTTCAGGGTGACCCTGGAAGCTAAACGCAGGTTTATCTGTACGATGAATACCTTGAAGCGTTCCGTCAAATAACGATTTGTGCGTGGCACGAAGCGTACTTGGCAGGCTTGACTCTTGAGCTGCAAAACCATGGTTTTGAGCTGTGATCATAACTACATCGCGGTCTAGGTCTTTAACTGGGTGGTTAGCGCCGTGGTGGCCAAATTTCATTTTTTCTGTTTTAGCACCTGAAGCAAGGGCTAATAACTGATGACCTAAACAGATACCAAAAATAGGTGTGTCGGTTTCTAAAAAGGTTTTAATTGCATCAATAGCGTAAGTACATGGCTCAGGATCGCCAGGGCCATTAGATAGGAAGATACCATCAGGGTTTAAAGCCAGTACGTCAGCGGCAGAGGTTTGCGCTGGTACTACTGTAAGTTTACAGCCACGGTCTACAAGCATACGTAAAATATTACGCTTTACACCGAAGTCGTAGGCAACAACATGAAACTTTTCATCAGCAGCATCAAGAGTTTTAAATCCTTCGCCTAATGTCCAGCTTGATTCGCGCCACTCAAAATTTTCCTTGGTTGAGACAACTTTTGCTAAATCCATACCTTTTAAGCCTGGGAAGGCTTGCGCGGCTTGTAGCGCTTTATTTTCGTCTAGCTCGTCGCCAGCAATAATACACCCGTTTTGTGCGCCTTTATCACGCAAAATTCGAGTTAACTTTCTGGTGTCGATGTCCGCAATACCTAAAATATTACGTTCTTTTAAGTAATCATCTAACGATTGCTCGTTACGAAAATTACTTGCTAGCAGTGGCAAATCACGGATCACTAGGCCTTTAGCCCAAATTTGATTCGCTTCTTCGTCTTCGCTGTTGGTACCCGTATTACCGATATGTGGGTACGTCAAAGTTACGATTTGTTCCGCGTATGATGGATCAGTCAAAATTTCTTGATAACCAGTCATAGACGTATTGAATACTACTTCACCGACTGACATGCCGTCAGCGCCGATTGCAGTACCGCGAAACACTGTGCCGTCTTCTAGGACTAACAGAGCGGATTTAGTCAAGTTAAACCTCCTAACAGTAAAAAACGGGAGTAAGCAATTGCTTAACACCCCGCCAATACCCAGAGGGATCGTCAAAACCAGATTTCTGTGAGCTTAAATTGTTTTACGCAGTCTTAAATGATGCAGATGTAAAGCATTCAACCTTCAATCATTTTTTCTTGCCTAAAACTATTTTTATTCCCACTGAAACCCCGGATTTACTAGCCACTTGGGTATAATTGGAAACACGCATTTAGTAATTTTTGGCAAATTGGCTGCATATTACATTAAGTTAGCTTTTAGGTCTAATATTATTTAGTAAATTGTTACAAACAAGTCACTGTAGGCAAAATTAGACCCAAACAGTTAAAAAAGTAACTAAACTACTTCAGATCTAGTACATCTTGCATATCATAAAGTCCTACAGGTTTGTTTTTCAACCAGCTTGCAGCCCTTACAGCACCTAGAGCGAATGTCATTCTTGAACTTGCTTTATGGGTTAATTCGAGCCTTTCGCCCATTGTAGCGAAGTATGCGGTGTGTTCACCTACTATATCGCCCCCTCTTAGTACCGAATAACCAATTTCATTTTGCGATTTAGCTGTCTCCACTTGGCTGCGGTCGTATACAGCAACCTCGTCGTGGTCCCAGCCTTTAGCCTGTGCAATTGATTCGCCAATGGCTAATGCTGTGCCCGATGGCGCATCGATTTTATGACGATGATGCGCTTCAAATATTTCAATATCTAAATCGTCACCAAATTTGGTCGCTGCGGTTTGCACAAGGTTAAGTAATACATTTACGCCAACACTGTAGTTTCTAGCAAACACAATAGGAATATGCTTAGCGGCATCGTGTAAAAGTGCCATATAGTCGCTTGTTAAGCCCGTTGTACCAATAACCATAGGAATTTTTTGTGCTACAGCGGTTTTTAAATGGTTTTTCATACCAGCGGGAAGCGTAAAGTCGATTAAAACATCTACATTATCTATTGTGGTTTCTTCGCTAAAGCTAACACTGTTATCGGCGGCGCTATTTACTTGATTTACATTAATACCTAATAACGATGAACTGCTACGAACGTATGCACCTGTAAGTTGTGTTTGCTCTTTAATTGTCGCTGCTTCTAATAAAGCTAAGCCCATTCTGCCATTAGCACCAAAAACGCCTATTCGATTTGTAGTCATTGTTTTTACCTAATTTAAATTTGGATCCGTTTTTTACTAATCTAAGTATATATCCGGTGCATTACAAATACGCGCTTAGGTATTTTTATGCAGTTGGACAAATATTAATCGCTGAAAATAGCGTTACTTTGTAGATATTATCTAAAAGTCATGCAATAGTCAGGTGACCTTTTAATTTAATAATAATAACAATACCAGTTTACTTTAGCCATCTATACATTTAAACTTCTCTTTCGCGTCGATTTGGTCTTTGGCTTGCGGGCGCTGCACTCTCCTAATTTTGTTAATGATTAACATAGTAGGTAGATTTGCTAAATTCAGCTAAAAGAGGAATTTTTGGCTGTTGTAAATTAACTGGTTTCGAGGATTATGATGCAGCCATCATTTAACAAAAACAAAGCAATACTTTCTTTACTACCCCTTTTAACCTTTGTAGCACTATTTTTGGGCTCTGGTTTATATTTACAATCGCAAGGGGTTGATTACGCTTTTTATCAACTTCCTGCTCCAGTGGCTATATTACCCGCTATTATGCTTGCGTTTATATTAAATAAAGGCACAGTAAACGAATGTGTAGAGACCTTTATTAAAGGTGCCGGACACAACAATATTATTACCATGTGTTTAATCTACTTACTTGCAGGTGCGTTTTCTGCCGTTGCCAGTGCAACCGGTGGTGTAGATGCGGTAGTAAATGCTGGCTTATCACTTATTCCACCTTCGCTATTACTTCCTGGTTTATTTTTAATTGCAGCGGTTGTATCTACTGCAATGGGTACGTCGATGGGAACAATTGGTGCTATTGGTCCTATTGCTTATGCAGTATCCATCAAAACAGGTATCGACCCTGCGTTAATGGCCGGTACGATTGTATCTGGCGCTATGTTTGGCGATAACTTATCAATTATTTCCGATACCACTATCGCAGCTACGCGAACGCAGGGCTGTGAGATGAAAGATAAGTTTAAAGAGAATCTTAAAATAGCAGTACCCGCTGCAATACTAACTATTGGCTTGTTGTTTTATTTAACACCTGCAGCACAAGTAGTTGAAACCAAAGATTACGATATTTGGTTAGTACTTCCTTATGCCTTTATTTTAGTGTTAGCGGTTGCTGGCTTGAACGTATTTGTAGTGTTGTTTAGCGGTATTATTTTTGCTGCATTAATGGGCTTTACAGGAAGTTATGAAGGCGCAAGCTTTGTAAAAGATATTTACAAAGGCTTTACCGATATGCAGGAAATATTTTTACTATCAATGTTTATAGGTGGCTTATCTGAATTTATTCGCATTAATGGTGGCCTTGATTATATTGCTCATAAGATTCAGGCAATTACTAAAATCATCGCAAAATGGCACCGTAAAGTGGCCGACCAATTAGGTATTGCCGCACTCGTTATGACAAGTAATATGTGTATTGCTAATAACACCGTATCTATTATTGTTGCTGGCCCTATTGCTAAAAAGCTTGCCGACGACGGTGAAATAAGCGGTAAACGCTCTGCAAGTTTGCTTGATATATTTGCTTGTGTAACGCAAGGCTCACTTCCTTATGGCGCACAAGCGCTACTGTTAGGCGCTACGTTTAAAATTAGCCCGTGGGAAGTATCAACGTCTTCTTATTACTGTTTTATTTTAGCATTTACGGCGATTACTATTATTTGTTTACGCCGTAATAAAGCGTAATAAATTGAGTCATTACATGTTGCAGCTTATTAAGTAGGCTGCAACATGTGTTAAATTAGCGATCAACAAATCAATCTCTTCTGCTATAATTGCCGCTTCCGCGTGTCACTAAAATTATAGTTATTAAACAGTTATGAAATTTAAAAAATTACTCCCTTTTATTACCCTTACTTCTCTCGCTTTATCATCGTCGGCTTTTGCTGCCAATTGGAGCAGTACAGCAGTACATATAAATAATGGCAGCCAAAAAAATCCATTTTCTAAGCAAGAGTCAGACACCACTGTTTACTCGCTTCAACATGCATCGGGCTATGACTACGGCGATAATTTCTTTTTTATTGATTACAGTAAAGACGATATAGATGACGGTTACCAAGATGCTGATTTTTATGGTGAGTGGTACTCAACGGTTAGCTTATCTGCCATCACTGGTAAGCAAATTGGCTCTGGCGCATTATTAGATGTTGGCCTAACGGGCGGTATTAACGTTGCTGGTGATGCAAAAGTAATGAAGTATCTACCAGGTGTTAAATTAAGCTGGGATGTACCTGGGTTTAACTTTTTTCAAACGCTGTTCACAGCCTACATTGACGATAGTGAAGGTGTAGCAAAAGGCGGCGCACCTATTGAAACTAATAGTTGGATGCTTGATGTAGCTTTTGAATATCCTTTCACTATTGGCTCACAAAAGTTTAGCTTTAAAGGCCACGCTGAATACATCGCAGAGCGTGAAGATGAATTTGGTAACGATGTACAAGCTTGGATACTAGCACAGCCTATTTTAGTGTGGGATATGGGTCACGCCCTTCAAATGAAAGAAAACACACTACTGCTGGGAATGGAATTACAATACTGGCACAACAAATTAGGTACTGAAGTCACTGAATCGGTACCACAAATCCATATTGAGTGGACATTTTAAGCTTCAACAATCAGCTCTTTACTCAGTAATAATAAGCGAAGCACTATTTTAGCTTCGCTTTTTTTCGTCCACGTAAAACATTTAATTGAACAGGTTTAAATACTTAGTTATTGTTGTACTTCTTTTTAAGCCAAGCGCTCGCCTTTAATAGGAGTAACTGAATGTCGTCGATTAAAGTTATTTGTTTCTCTACTTTATTAGTACTAACAAACAATGCCTTAGCTGGCCCTTCTCAAGATACATCCGCCCTTTCTTATGATGCACTATTAAGCAATTACGAATACGATTTTAAGGTAAATTACTTTGCACTTGAGTCGCAAAAACAATCATTAAAAATGGCTTATATTTACTTAAAGCCAACTAAAGCCGATATGCCTACAGTTACACTTATGCATGGCAAAAATTTTAACGCCGACTACTGGACTACAACTGCGCAATACCTGCAATCTTTAGGTTATGGGGTATTAATCCCTGATCAAATTGGTTTTGGCAAGTCGTCTAAGCCAACTAATTACCAGTATTCGTTTGCGACGCTTGCTCATCATACTCACGCGTTAATAGATTCACTTAATATTAAAGAGTCGATTGTACTTGGGCACTCTATGGGCGGGATGCTAGCGAGTCGTTTTGCATTAATGTACCCAAACGCCACTAAAAAGCTAATTTTATTAAACCCTATTGGCCTTGAAAACTACCTGCACTATGTTGATTATAAAGATACTAATTTTTTCTATAAAAACGAGCTTTCAAAAACACCGGAAGGCGTTAAACGTTATCAGCAAAAAAATTACTACGATGGTAAGTGGAATACAACATATTCAGCCTTAACTGACTTTATAACAGGGCAAATACAAGGCCCAGATAAAGAACAAATGGCATGGGTGAATGCAAAAACATACGATATGATTTTCACTCAACCTGTAATAACCGAATTTAAAGATTTAACTGTGCCGGTTAAATTAATTATTGGTACACGCGATAGAACCGGTCCAGGCCGTAACTGGAAAAAAGATAATGTTGATTACGAGCTTGGTCGATACGATAAATTAGGCAAACACGCTGCAACACTTATTCCTGACGCACAATTATTCGAACTAGATAACTTAGGGCACCTGCCGCACATTGAAGATTTTGAACGCTTTAAAAATGTATTACAAAAAGCGCTTACAACTAAATAAAGGTGAGTACTGAATACAAAAACCCCTGTAAGTAATTACTCACAGGGGTTTTTATTTAGTAATTAAACTAGATTACAGCTTACATTGTGGGTTTTTACCCTGTGCTTTAGCAGTGCTTTGCTCACTAAGTGCTTTACTCATTTGTGCTTGTAAGTCTTTAATACGACTGCTTGGCGCTGGGTGAGTTGATAAAAACTCAGGTGTTGTACCACTACCTGCTGCACTCATATTTTGCCAAAGGGTTACTGATTCTTGTGGATTAAAGCCTGCTTCAGCCATTAAATCCAAGCCAATTTCATCAGCTTCTGACTCGTGCGAACGGCTAAATGGCAAAACAACACCATACTGTGCGCCTAAGCCTAGACCCTGCATAATTTCATTACGGTATTGAATGTTACCCATTTCAAGTGCTGCACTACCAAGTTGCATACCGGTATCTAAAATAGAGCTTTGTGAAACACGTTCATTAGAATGCTCAGCAATTACGTGCCCTACTTCGTGCCCTAGCACTGTTGCTAGTTGGTCTTGATTGGTGGCTATTTTTAATAAGCCCGTATGAACCCCAATGTAACCACCAGGTAGTGCAAAAGCGTTAGCAGATTCATCTTCAAATACAACTACTTCCCAATTTTGCGACGCGTATTCTTTTGGTAATACAGCCACTACTTTTTCAGCAATGCAATTTACATATGCATTTGTTTTTGCATCTTTATTAATTGGTTGGCTTTTTTTCATATCTGCAAAACTAGCAGTGCCCATTTCACTCATTTGTTGATCTGAGTAAAGCGCTATTTGAGTGCGTCCTGTTGGTGACGTTTTGCAACCGACTAAAACGGCTGTCGCTAATACTGCAAGTACTAGTTTTTTCATGATAATTCTCTTAAGTAATGAATTTTTTATTGCTTGTAGAATAGCAAACACAGTACCAATTTAAAATATTTGCTTTATATACCTTTATATTAAAAAGATACGATGAGACGATAAACTTAGCAGGCAAACTAAGTTTATCCAAATACAATGCCCTGTTACACTATAGCCCTTGTTTTTAGTGATTGTTGAGTTTACACATGGACGCCTCAGCCTCGTCTTTTAATACCCGTATTTTATTGCCTTTATTAGCCAGTATCGTGGCGATTACTCCTTTGGCTATTGATATGTATTTGCCCGCCATGCTGGTAATTGCAAGCGATTTACAAACTAATATGCCAAATGTACAAATATCGTTGAGTATTTACTTAGCGGGTTATTCATTGGGGATGTTATTTTTTGGCCCTATTGCCGATCAAATTGGCCGCCGTAAGCTCGCACGTATTGGCTTAACCCTATTTGGCGCAAGCTCACTTGCACTCGCATTTACAACCGAAATCCATGCGTTTTGGACTCTTAGAGCAGTGCAAGCATTTACGGGAGCTGCAGCTACCGTAGTCGTACCGGGTATTATTCGTCATATTTATCAGCAAAATACAGCTAAGGGAATGTCGTATGTGTCGATGATCATGATGGTAGCACCGTTAGTAGCCCCCTCTGTTGGTTCGTTTATTTTAGGATTTTCTGTTTGGTCAACCATATTTTTGGTTCTTGCTGGATATAGCTTTTTAATATTAGCGTTTGTACAAGTGTATTTAATAGATATACCTATTCATAAAAATGAGAAAAAAGGCCTCGCTCTGTTTTTTGACAGCTATAAAACTGTACTGAGCAATAAAGACGCACGTGCGGATATACTCAGTTCTATGTTTGTATCCTTTGGATTTTTTTGCTTTTTGACCTCAGTACCATTTATTTATTTAGATTTATATGAAGTGTCAGAACAGTTATTTGGTGTGTTATTTGCGTTTAATGTAATGGCGCTTATGTTTGGTAACTTTTTAAATACGCGAATTGTACCAAGGCTGGGCTCTCGAAAAATGCTCTATATTGGGCTTGTATGTGGGTTTGTATCGGGGCTTGCGCTGTTAACATTTAGCTTATTGCACTTATCACTTTATTATATTGTGGCTGCTATTGCGCCATTAATGATGAGTTTAGGTGTCACTGCAAGTAATGCTGATTCGCTAATATTGATGAAGTTTGAAAGAAACACAGGTACAGCAACGGCCGTAATTGGCACACTTCGTTTTGGTAGTGGTGCATTAGTTGGCCCGTTACTCGCAATTATGCATGCAAAAAGCGCAGTGCCATTTTCAAGTTTAATGTTTAGTGCTGTGTTACTCACTATGCTCGTACAGCTAATTCACTATAAAAAAGACAAAAAAAATGCCTCAATATGAGGCATTTTTATCAAAGCTAATAACCTTAAATTAATTAAGCGTCAGCAGCTTTAGAAACCATAACCATAGCAGGGCGTAATAAACGACCATTCAATGTGTAACCTTTTTGCATAACAGCAAGTACTGTATTAGGTGTTACATCGTTACTTGGTTGAATTGACATTGCTTGATGAAAATCTGGATTAAACTGCTCACCTTGTGGGTTTACAATTTCAACACCAAATTTAGAAACAGCGTCATTAAAGCTCTTAACCGTCATATCGATACCTTCAAGCAACGGCTTTAGTGTCTCATTTTCTTTATCAGAAAATTCAATAGCACGTTCAAGGTTATCAATTACAGGTAGTAATTCGTTAGCAAATTTTTCTAGTGCAAATTTATGCGCTTTTTCTACATCTTGTGCTGCACGACGACGAATATTATCTACATCTGCTGCGGCACGAACAACACCGTCTTTTTGGTCAGCAATTGTTTGCTTTGCAGCTTCAAGCTCTGCATATAACATCGCAATTTCTGCTTCAGGGCTTTGTTCTTGTTCTGCATGCTGATCAGCGGCTTCTACTGCTGCTTCTACATCAGCCTGCATTTTAGAAATTTCTTCGTTTAATTCTACTTCTTGCTCAGGGTTTTGTGTCTGCTCAGACATAAAATACGTGCTCCAATTCTTTACAACTGCGGTAATTATGGGGATTGAATAAAAAGATTCAAGAGTTAGATGCCTCAATTAATTTAAATTCTTGAATTATTTCTTCAATCTGCGCTGATTTAGGACAAATTATACAAAAACGGCTTTGATATTCTTGATTTTTAAAGTACGGCACGCTTATTACAATTAATTCATCGCACTCAGTAAAAGGTAATTTTTCGCTATTAAGTACCGATACACCATTTTTAAAAGCAAGCTTATCTTCTACATAATTTAAAAACGAAACACCAATATTTAAACTTTGTTCGCAATCGATTTGTTTGTAGAGGTAATTTTCACCAACAACAATACTATTATCTGAGCCTAATTTTTGGCTTAGTTGTCGCGTCCATTGATTAAGCGAATCATGACAATTTCGAGGCGCTGTATTTGCCATAGCTTGCATACGGTACAAACCTTCCATTAAGGTTTGTTGGCTAAATACAGTATTCAACCACGTGGCAAATTGATAACGAACAGAGTCTGACGAATCATGAGGTTTATCAATACAAATATTGTGACTCTGCCCTGCCCTATCTATTAATAAAATAAGCCAGTCGGTAGAATCAAAATCAAGCACTTCTACTCTAAACACTTGCTGTGAACTGGCTTGAGGTAAACCAACACAACAACATACTTGGTATTTTTGGCTCAAACCATGCGCTAGCTCAACGAGTTGTGACTGCTGTGGTTGCCAATAATTAGCAATATCAGCAAGCACAAAAAATTCGTCAAACCAATAATCAAACCCTTCATTTGTCGGCACTCGCCCTGCGGATGTATGAGGTGAATACAATAAGCCCACTTTTTCTAAGCGAGCCATAGCATTACGAACCGTAGCCGAACACACTGCCATGCCTTTGAGCTTGGCAATTTTTGTTGATGGAACAGGCAAGCCTTCACCATTACAGTACATGTTCATAACAGCTGAAAAAATTTGCTGATCTCGTGGGTTTAGTTTCATGGTATCTACATCTTGTTGCATGAAAGAGATATCGGGGCGTTTAGTTCTTTTTCAAGTCGTGCAGCTAACTCACTGCGAAAAAATTGAAGGTTTATAGTATTGCTATAATCTGTATTTTCAAACACTTCTGTTTTGAGTTACTCTACTATTATTAAATCTCTTTGTGCGTACATTATGGACTCTCCTTTTAACACCATAGGCCTAATTGGCAAACCTAATCACCCGGGAGCCGCTGCTACCCTTCAGCGTTTACATACCTTTTTACTTGCGCTTGGCTTTGAGGTAATAGTAGAAAAACGCACAGGGAGTCAGTTAGACGATATTCCGCATGACAAACTTGTTAAGTTAGTCGACTTAGGTGAACAAGCCGATTTAGCCATTGTTGTAGGCGGTGACGGTAACATGCTTGGCGCAGCACGCGTACTTGCGCGCTTTAACATTGCTGTAATTGGTGTAAATAGAGGCAACCTTGGTTTTTTAACTGATTTAAACCCCGAAGGGTTTGAAGCGAGCTTAGAGCAAGTACTCAGTGGTGAGTATCTTGAAGAAAAACGTTTTTTATTAGAAGTAGAAGTATATCGCCACAACGAATTAAAAAGTGCAAACTCAGCCGTTAACGAAGCGGTACTTCATGCCGATAAAGTAGCGCACATGATTGAATTTGAAGCTTTTATAAATAATGACTTTGTGTTTTCTCAGCGCTCCGATGGTTTAATAGTATCAACCCCTACAGGCTCTACGGCGTATTCACTTTCAGGTGGCGGTCCAATATTAACGCCAGAACTAAATGCTATATCGTTAGTACCTATGTTTCCTCATACCTTATCTAGCAGACCTTTAGTGGTAGATGCCGATAATGAAGTTCGTTTAAAGCTAAGCCTAGAAAATACAGATAGCCTACAGGTAAGCTGCGACAGCCACGTAGTGCTAGCCGTATTACCCGGCGATGAGGTCGTAATTAAAAAAGCCGATAAACAATTGCGCTTAATTCATCCAAAAAATTACTCTTACTACAACGTTTTACGTACAAAACTGAATTGGGGTAGTCGTTTGTACTAATTTTATTGCCAAATTTAGTACTATAAAGCAAAATGGCGACTTAAAATAATAATCAACTAATTTAGGAACGAGTAGCAATGACTTATGTAGTATTCTTTGCTTTACTGCTATTAATTACACTTTTATACAGTTACCTCAAAATTGAGAGTAACCGTAAAAAAGCGATAGAAGCTAGAAAAAAGCTATTTAATGAACGTGTTTCGCATGTAAATACGCGCCTTAAAGCAAAGCTTAATGATCTACTTGATGCTAAAATAATTCGCCCAAAATACGTTCCTCGCATTCAAGCTATTGTAAATAATTTTTTTGTTGTTCAATCACATACAGACGAGAACTTGCAACAGCTTGAAGATACCGCCGACCTACTAATTAATACGTTGTCCAACGAGTTAATTAAAACCAATCAAACAAATATAATTCAACCATTGATCGATAATATACAGTACTTTGTATCTGAGTTGCCCCAGCAAGGAATTTTGTACAATAAGAGTTTTTATATTAATACATTACCTCCCCTCATTGCTCTGCTTAAAACCGAAGAGAGTATACAACCTACTGATATTGTTGATGATCAAATTGATGCATCTTCCCAAACTTCCGATACACAGTTTACTCAAGATGTAAGTGTTGCTTAAATAATAAAAAATTAATTTGCAAAAAACCAAAACACTGTATAAATTAACAGTTAATTGACTGGATGGATAAACAGTATGTTAATTGGTTTAGAAGTTAAAAATTTTGCAATCGTAAGTAATTTAAGCACCGAATGGCGCAGCGGTATGACTGCGATCACAGGTGAGACAGGTGCTGGTAAATCTATTGCTATTGATGCCCTATCGCTATGCTTAGGTGAGCGCGCTGAAGCATCAGCAGTTCGCCCAAGCTCTGATAAAGCGGAAGTATGTGCACAATTTGACTTAACAGATCTACCGCTTGCTCAAGCATTTTTAGAGCAACATATGCTAAGCACTTCTGACAACGAGTGCTTATTACGTCGTGTTGTTTGTAAAAATGGCCGTAGTAAAAGCTATATTAATGGTAGTGCAGTTACCGCATCACAATTAAAAGAACTTGGTCAATATTTAATATCTATTCATGGACAACATGCCCACCAATATTTATTAAAAGCTGAGCATCAGTTACAGCTTTTAGATGCCTATGCAGGGCATCACCACTTAGTAAACTCAGTAAATAAAAACTATAAACAGTTTGCTAACTTACAAAAAGAATTTAAACACTTAGAACAACAACAGCAGCAACAAGCAGCGCAAAAACAATTGTTAGAGTATCAAGTTGCTGAGCTTGATGAATTTGCATTACAAGAAAATGAGTTTGATTTAATTGAGGCTGAGCATTACAAACTAAGCAATAGCCAAACAATATTAGAATCGTGCCAACGTGAGTTACAACACTTATATGAAAGTGATGAGCAAAACGCTTGCTCATTACTACAGCACAGCGCTCAACAATTTACCGAACTGGCTCAATATGACGAAAGTTTAGCAAGCGTAGCTGCTATGCTTAGCGAAGCCGCTGTACAAGTTGAAGAAGCAAGCCGCGAAGTGCGCAATTACACTGAGCAAGCAGATTTAGACCCGGCACGCTTAGTTGAAGTAGAAAATAGGCTAAGTGGAGCGATGGATTTAGCGCGTAAGCATCATATAAAACCACAGCAGTTAGTTGAGTTTCATCAATCGATTGCTCAAGAACTTGAGTCAATAAGTAATAATAGTAATCGTCTGGAGCAGCTTGAGTCAGAAATAGAAAGCGCGTTACTTAGTTACAAGCAAACTGCTGATGAATTAAGTAAAAGCCGCTGCGAGTATGCTAATACACTTAACACACTAATAAGTGAAAGCATGGCTAACTTATCAATGGAAAACGGTGTTTTTGAAATAGCCTTAACTCAAGAGAGTAATCGTACACCAAACAGCCTAGGCTTTGATAATGTCTCGTTTTTAGTATCAACTAATCCGGGACAACCACTTCAGCCATTAGCTAAAGTAGCATCAGGTGGTGAGCTTTCTCGTATAAGTCTTGCTATACAGGTAATTATTGCCCAAAAAGTAACAACCCCAACACTTATTTTTGATGAAGTTGATGTAGGTATTTCTGGCCCAACGGCATCTGCTGTAGGTAAGTTATTACGCCAATTAGGTAAGTCGACTCAAGTAATTTGTGTTACTCATTTACCGCAAGTTGCCAGTAGTGCACATCAGCAATTTTTTGTAGCTAAAGAAATAGCACAAGGCGAAACGTTTACTCATATGCTGCCTTTAAATAAAGATGGCCGTATTAATGAAATAGCCCGTTTACTTGGCGGCGATAACATAAGCAAAACAGC
Source organism: Pseudoalteromonas sp. NZS71 (assembly GCF_015864715.1). NCBI lineage: Bacteria > Pseudomonadati > Pseudomonadota > Gammaproteobacteria > Alteromonadales > Pseudoalteromonadaceae > Pseudoalteromonas > Pseudoalteromonas sp. NZS71. The sequence goes on from NZ_JADYWS010000012.1 coordinate 132,446, forward strand.
TAAAGCAAATGCTAAAGAACTAATAATGGCTCACGCCTAATGTGTTAGTAAATAACGTCTTCAAGGATTAAATAATGCACAGTACTTTAGTTGATTTATGTATAATTTTAAGTTGGTTGTTATTAGTACTAAGCACCTGTTTAATTATATTTAGTAAATATAAACATACTTGTTTTAAACAACGTTTATTTAAGTTTTTAAATAGCTTTTTAGTTTTTCAACTAATCGTTGTGGCCTATTACTTTACTAGCGATAAAATAAATGGACTAAGTGATTTAGGTGTTAGTTATTGGGTTTTAATTACAATGCAGATTGCGTGTATTGTAATATGCTACATGAGCTTAAAACGCAGAAAGGCTAAAATAAGGCCATCCCTTGATTCGTTTTCAATGGATTAAAGTAAATAAACATTTAAAAAGAGCACGTTCTGTTTTTACCTTGCTCTTTTGCTTTATAAAGTAGTTCATCAGCATGCTTAATATCTAGGTCAATTGAGCGCTCAGCGTTTGCAGCTGTGATACCAATACTTAGCGTTATATTTACACTATCTGAAAATAAGCTTACAGCTGAAGCTTTAAGGGCATTATGGATTTTTTCTGCAACGAGCTCGCCCTCATCAACGGTTACATTTGGAATCACAATTAAAAACTCCTCACCGCCCCAACGTGAAGCAATCGCATTTTGCGGAATATTATTTTCAAATGTTTTGGCTAAATGGATAAGAGCTTCATCGCCAAAATCATGGCCGAATTGATCATTAATTTTTTTAAAATTATCTACATCAGCTAATAATATTACAAACGGAATATTATTATTTTTAAGCTCATTTTTAAAAGCTATAAGCTTATTCATAGTGAAACGACGGTTTGGCAGATTAGTGAGTGGATCTATAGTTGCTAAAAATTCATTTTTTTGGCTTAAAGCAATTAATTTACTGCTGTATTTTTCTCTTGAAAATTCGTAATAACCACTCAGCGATGCAACAATTATAAAAGCGAGTATGATTCTGACTGGAAACTGCTCAGGATTGTAGTCATATATATTAAATGTATCAGCGCAATAGAAACCGAAAACAATTGCCGATAAAAATAAAACAATATCAAACGTCCCTCGTTTAAGCCCTCGAATTGAATAAGTAACAGGAGACACTATAAATATCCATATAGGCCCTGTACCTTGTGCTCCTCCTGTAAGTACAAGATAAAACATCAGTGCATACAGGTTATATAAAATTACAGTTGCAGACTTCTCTACACCTCTACCTATATTAAACGCCGATAAGTAAACAAACGAAGAAACAACCAAAGTAAATGCTAATAAATAGCTGCTGTTAATAAATGCTAAGCTAGCCATCGAAAACGTTGCTATAAAGCCTATTGAGGAAAAGAACCGAACAATGAGCTTCCTTTCTAAATTGTTTGAATATTCGTACATAATTTCTATTTATTTATTAATGTATAAAAGCAAACTTATAGATATAAAGTAAGCAAACCGTAAACAGCGTGCAATAATGAACCTACTTTATATTTAAATCAACTATTAAGGTTAGTAATTAGCACTGACAATTGTGCACATATTTTTAGCCTCTTGCATTTATCTCAGGTAAGTACATTTTTACGATATTAAATTGCTTGGCACTAATACCATTTGCTAAATTATATAAGTACGCCTTTTTATTCCTGCAATAATCGAACTGACTGGTAGTCAAAAAATAATATAAACCTGCACAGCTAAAGATGGTAGTAACTATTCTATGAATTGTGCCTGGACCGAGTCAACAACACATTAATCAATAAAAGTGCCGCTACAAAAAATACACGCATTATACCAATCCGCGATAATACTCAATCAATTTCAAGGATTGAACTTGGCGCTAACTGCGTTAAAACTTTCGAGATACGACTGCATGAATACAAAGCAATGTAGAGGTAATTACCGAGAACACCTAAGTAGCGAAACTTTAGCCTCATTATCGACATAATTTTGTTATCTCAAAATAGATCACTTAATTAAGCGAATTGGTATTGGAGTATATATAAACGACATAGAAGAAAGAAGTGTCGATAACGTTTATATATATGAAACGAGCCCTGAAAGCCGCTTAGCAGATACCCAAAGAAATCGCATTTGGCTTAGAAAGAACACCCCATAATGGCAAAGCAGTTTCTCTGAAAGTTACTACATAAGGTTTCTACATGAAGTTACTAACAAAAGGTGTTGTTCAAAAAAGCCATACAAAAGGTGGTATAAATATAGCCCCATTTGTCACTAATTACGTTGACATTACATTTGGAGAAAACAAATAAAAAAGCAAGCCACTTGGCTTAATGCCAGTCAGTTAACAGCTGACTGGCTTTTTTTATTGGGGTATTTACTGGGTTTTGGTTTCACACACCTCGGAT
>NZ_JADYWS010000089.1:0-546 GCF_015864715.1 Pseudoalteromonas sp. NZS71
CGTGATTCTGTAAACTCATCAGCTGATGTTGTGGTTGAAGTTGTAAAAGCCAGCTCTCCATTTGTGTCGGCAACAATAGCAATTGCTTTGCTGCCTGGAGATCACGCCTGGAACATTACACAAGAAAATCTTGGTATGATTCCACATGTCACTGTTGCGATAAATCCTCAGGCAAGCCGTTATGTCTGCAAAATACCAAAGAGGGTTGTTGGCATGGCAGGGATTGTGAACCCTTTGAGCCTCAAAATGGAGAAAAACAAGCAGGTTTCAATGAACTTAGCTATCTGGGTTCGTGATTCTGTAAACTCAGCAGCTGATGGTGATCTCAAATTGCTTGTGACAGTGGCAGAACTTCGTGATCTAGAGTTATTTGGTTCTAGTGCGGGTTTTCCTTTGTCAGCTTCCCGAGCTCAGGGTGTTTTATTTACATCTGATATTTGGAATGACGTGTTTAAATTTGTTGTACCTGATAGCATGAAGGGGTCCCATGATTTTTGTTTTTCTCCTCATAATCCAGGCATTACGACTGTAGATGATAAAACCAAC
>NZ_JADYWS010000090.1:0-545 GCF_015864715.1 Pseudoalteromonas sp. NZS71
GCCAGGAACTCCCTATGCCGATCAAAATGCGTTGCTTTAAACCTCCGGCACTGGCTATGATTGCCATGTTCCTTTTGATTGCCTCCGTAGCAGGTCCAGTCTATGCTGACGAAACGCCACCCGCGCCTGGGGAGGAAAAGTGCGCCCCATGCTCTCAAAGCCCCCCTCCGCCATCACCGCCGCCACCATCTCCGCCGCCACCGTCACATCCGCCGCCTTCACCCAAAAAACCACCGTCCACTCCGTACTGCCCTCCGCCGCCATCAACAACGCCATCAACGCCATCAACGCCATCAACGCCATCAACACCATCAACACCGTCATCACCTTCCACGCCGTTGATATACATCACCGGTCCACCGGGGGATTTGTACCCTGTTGACCGTAATTTCAATGGTGCTAGCCGGAGTTTGGTCACGGGGTTACCGATTTTGGTTGGCTGTGGATTGTTGGGTCTTCTTCTGGCCTTTTGGTGAGTTCATTCGTAATTTCTTATGCGGTAAGTAAGATTTGTTCAGATGGTATATGGTTTTAATTAAGGGACT
>NZ_JADYWS010000091.1:0-542 GCF_015864715.1 Pseudoalteromonas sp. NZS71
CTGTGGTTTGAAGCTTGACTTTGGTTTAGACATGATTGATACATGATTTGGGACTTGTAGGATTTGATTTGGGCAAGATTGGATGAGGGGAAGTGTGGTTTTCGAAATCTGCACTTTATGCAGAATTTTGTTGTTGAAATGTGCAGCAGAATTTTGCATAAGTGCAGAAAAATGCTTGTGTATGGCTGGTTGTGAAAAGGGTAGTACATATCGGGTTCTGAAGATTTGCTAACAGATCCCAACGGTCAAAATGTAGGCTTATGTACTAGAGACTTCCAGTAAAAATTTCAAGTTGATCCAACGGTTAACGAATTGGATCGAAGGAATTGTTACTGTGGTCTTTACGTGAGAAAAGCTGTGATTTTGGTTGATGTGTTGAGCAGAGTTTTTTGCCTTTGCTCTGTTTTGCTTGGCTGTGATAGCTTGTGCTGTTTGAATGTTGTTTTACTTGGATGCTGGGGAAGCTTGAGAGGATTGATGGGGACCCGGTGTTGAGAGAAACGAGGATATGGGCTACATGGGAGTACGTAGCCGTAAAATTA
>NZ_JADYWS010000092.1:0-532 GCF_015864715.1 Pseudoalteromonas sp. NZS71
GTCTGGTTCCATTATTGTCAAAAGTTGAGCCAGTGAGTCTAGTTCCTGCTTGGTGAACCAAACTAAATCCATTGTCCGGATTAACACCAGCCTCCAAGAATGCAGTTCCTGTAATAGATTGCCAAGATTGATTACTTGGCTTGTACACAATAGCGTCCTCAACCCACTCATCTGCCTCATTAACCAGATCCAAGTCCCATTCAACTCCTGAATTATTATAGAATGACTCGTTAGCTCTGACATAAACGCCAGCATTGATTATGGTCGTGCCACCTAGGATCCTGCTTCTTACATTATCAATACCATCTTCAGACACGAACCTTTCGACTGGTGTCTTTCCATCATCTTGTTGCTGCAGATTGTATGCAAACCCATCTACAGTCAACGTGTTCGGGTATTCTGTAGCAATAGTGCCTCTTTCTAGAAGAAGCACCTTGTATTTTTCTGATAAAGTTGCTGCCAATGGACACCCTGATGTTCCTCCACCGACTACAATGTAGTCATATGATCCTTCCAAGCTTGCATCAGTGGC
>NZ_JADYWS010000013.1:0-134395 GCF_015864715.1 Pseudoalteromonas sp. NZS71
TTCGTTAATCATAATGTGCCCTCAAACAAGATTTGAAGATCTGATCATGACATTGAGATTTAGTTCAAAAAAATCCCCGCTAATTTCTTAGCAGGGATTTGTGTATAAGAGACAGCTCAATGCGCCTTTTTTTGTACCTCAAAGCCTGTTAGATTAAATAACACACTATTTTCTAAAGGATTAGCTATGCGTTTATTCACTGCTATTTTTATATGTAGCTTATTTATAGTTTCTAATAACACACCAGCTGAGCCTGATTTAAAACAGCAAACCATTAGCTATACGCAACAAACACATACTATCAATTCAGTAATTTTAAATGAGCTACGTACCGTTGTAGTTCAACTTCCAAAGAGTTACCAAGCTAATGCAGACAAAGTTTATCCTGTAATTTATCGCCTAGATGGCGCGGGTAATATACCGCTTATAAGTGTTGTAATGGATCGGCTGCAAAATAATAATCGTGCGCCTGAGGTTATTATTGTCGCTATTGAAAACACTAATCGCTTAAGAGATTTATACCCCACAGTTAATAAAGAGCCACAAGGCCCGGTAGGTGAAGGCGGAGGCGCAGCAAAGTTTTTAGCATTTATTGAGCAAGAGCTTATGTCCTTGATTAATAAAAGCTATCGTACGCACAACTTTAATGTGATTGCTGGAGGCTCAGCAGCAGGCGTGTTTGCACTTTATACTATGCAAGCTAACCCTGAGCTTTTCCAAGCGCATATTGCTTACAGCCCTGCCGTTTGGTGGAACTATGGCGCACCGGTAAAAGCGACTAAGTCGTTTATCAATAAATCAAAAGACCTGAATAACTATGTTTATATAAATATTGGCGAAGAAACTGGCTTAATGCGTGAGCGATATAATGAGCTGCAGTAAGCTTTACAATCTAATAGCTTGCCAAATTTACGCTTTTTCAGTGACGCATTTGAAAATGTATCGCATAACTTAACATCTGCCGCTGGGGCCTTTAATGCTTACCATCATTTATTTTTACCCAAACAAATGCCCATAAGTGATTTAACTGACGATGTAGCCTCTATTGATGCTTATTATCAAAACTTATCTCAACAATGGGGCGAGCAGATTGCGCCACCGGATCGCGCTGTTAGATCACTCGGTTATAACTTAACGGGCAGCAAGCAATTTGACCGTGCTATTGAAGTGTTTAAGTACAATATAAAAAATCACCCAAAATCAGTCGATGCGTTTTCAGCCTTATCTTATGGCTATGAAATGCAGGGTGATACTCGCCAAGCGCTTGAACAGATGGAGTCTGCTTTAGAGATTGCAGACGACTCATATCCTTATATAAATTACTTAAAAGAAACAAAAGCTAGGTTGCAAGCAGGACTGAGTAAGAGCTAATAATATTGTCAACTTAGTTGATGGATTCTTATTTAACGAACATTATTACGTTGCTTACTAAGGCTTTATCAATAGTTAGGTCGGTTGCAATTTATAGTTTATGTCAGTTTTGTTTAACTTATTTATATCTTCCTATAAACAACAGCTTATGTTTTTATCTTGATTTTTTTTGCCGTTTTTTTTCTTTTTTCAGTGCCGTATTATTTTTAGGCAGAGGTGATTTGGGTTATACTAAAACAAATCATTACGTAGGAGAATTAACCATGACTGCAACTGACCGTATTTATCAAAAAATAAAGCGTTCTCGCCGCTATGTGTTTGAACGTAAAGATTTCGACAATTATGCAAGCTACGATCAGGTTGGTCGTGTGTTAAAGCAATTAGTCGATAAAGGCATACTGATGAAAATTGGCTATGGTTTATATACTAAAGCAATGATTAATAGTCTTACTAACAGTCCGATGCCAACAAGCCCTGGCGGCACTGATGCGATCATGCGTGAAATTTTAAAGTTACGCGGTGTAGACTTTGAGATGGATGCGATGTCATTGAGGAGCATTAACGGTAAATCTACCCAAATACCTGCGTCCATCAAATACAGCTGGAACTCTAAGCAATTTAACCGAAATCTTAAAGTTGGCAATAGGGTATTGAGTTATCGTAAATGAGTATCCCAAAACTGACAAAACAGTTTATTGAGGCATCTGATGCATTGGATTTAGGTAATCCATCGATTCCAGAAAAAGCTTATTGGGTAACCTTTAATTCATTCAAGCACCTAGAATAAAAGGATTGTTCTAAACACATTAATTAAGCGCGGGATAAACCTAAGCCTATAAATATCACAAACCTGTTCGTAACTTGTAGCTCAAAACTTGCTGCTGTTACCTAAAAGACATTTAAATCACTAACCCCTACTTCATAAGCTCTAAATACGCTAAAATTGCAGGCTGTATTTTTCAACTTATCCAACCATGAAAAACCTACTTGATAGAGCCGCAGATGAATGCCCTTTTGGGGTTGGCCATTTTCGCTAATGCGGTGGTTGAAGAAAATAAGAGTGCGTAATTTTATTATTTGTAATTACAAAGGTAGTTCTACTAAGATTGCAATCAGAGGCTGTGGACCTGACATCTAAAGATCATAGTAAAATTTGAACACGATTGAGAAGTAGCAAAGCAGCTAATTCAATTAGGTTTTGAAAAAACTAGGAAAAACATGTTAACAGGCAAACTTAGTTTAACTGAATGTAACGGATAAAAAATGACTGAATTAATATCGGATGAAAAAGCGCCGAATGGTGAGTTTCTTTTTTTTACCTCTGAAGATGGTAAAGCAAGGGTTGAGTGCCGTTTTGAATCTGATACCTTGTGGTTAACACAAGCTTCAATTTCAGAGCTGTATCAAGTAACACCTCAGGCTATTACTCAGCATATTAAAGCTATTTTTGATGAAGGCGAACTTGAACAAAATTTAACTTGTAAGCATTACTTACAAGTTCAAATGGAAGGCGGTCGATCTGTGGAGCGCAACAAGCTGCACTATAACCTTGCTATGATTATTGCCATTGGTTACCGAGTTAGGTCAAATAGAGGTAACCAATTTAGACGCTGGGCCACGCAAACCTTGCAAGAGTACCTTATTAAAGGGTTTGCAATGGACGATGAAAGGTTAAAGAACCCAGCCGTTGATAACTCTTTAGTGCCAGACTATTTTGATGAAATGCTTGAACGCATTCGTGATATTCGCACCAGTGAACGTAGAGTGTATTTACGGGTGCGTGAGATATTTGCGATGGCTGCAGATTACGAGCCCAGCAATAAAGAAACAACACATTTTTTTCAAAGTATTCAAAACAAATTACACTATGCCACAACCGGTATGACCGCAGCTGAGCTTATTGTTACACGCGTAGATGCCGATAAACCCAATGCAGGATTAACCGTTTTTAAAGGTGATGAAGTACGTAAAGGCGATGTGACCATCGCTAAAAATTATTTGACCCAAGAAGAAGTTAGCGAGTTAAATAGAATTGTTACTATGTGGCTTGATTTTGCTGAAGATCAAGCACTACGTCGTAAGCAAGTGTTTTTAAATGATTGGGATGAAAAACTAGATAGCTTTCTTGAATTTAATGATCGAAATGTATTGCAAGGCAAAGGGCATATTTCGAAACAACAGGCAGATATTAAAGCTAAACAGGCTTATGAAAACTATGAAGCAAAGCGCCGAGCTTTAAAAGAAGAACAAGGGCTACAAGACAGTATCGCCGCGTTGCGCGCCATAACGAAAAAGCAATAGTAGCAATTAGCAGATACATTTCACTATTTCCAATCAAGGATGTCGAACTTTAACTTTTTATCGAAATGCTCTGAGTTACAAAGCACACTAAGTAGTAGAACTATGAAGGATAAAAGTACGTTTTGGGAATCTGATTTTTAATTTTCTTCATAAAAAAGTCGGCTGAGGCGAATGATTATTTAGGTATATGAGACCAATATATTTGCCTTAAAAAGTATTTCTCGTTAGCCTCGGTGCATTATTATTTTCTGTGATTTTTGTTATGAGTGAATACCAGTTATATCAATTTCAAGCCATTGATGCCCCTTTAACGCATCAACAAAAACAGCACATGCAAGGTTTATCTTCACGGGCGCAAGTTACCGCTTATAGCGCGCAATATCAATATCACTATAGTGACTTCCCCGAAGATATAAACACGGTGTTATTGTATGGTTTTGATTTGGCGCTGTATCAAGCCAATTGGGGAGCTGTGCAGCTATTAATTCGGTTACCCGCAGGGTTAGTGGATGTAGATAAATTACGGGTATTTAGCATTACTGATTTGATTAGTGTGTACGAAGAGCCAGATTCAATTGTGCTTGATATTAGTTTTGATGAAGAAGGTGGTCGTTGGATTGAAGGTAGGTGTGAGCTGGCTGAAATAGCAGACATCCGTGCCATGATACTTAATGGTGATTATCGACCATTGTATTTAATGTGGCTAAAAGTAGTGCAATGGGAAAGTGATGTTGCTGCCGCTAGCATGATGATACCTGCTGGTTTTAACTCTCTTGAACCATCGTTGCAAGCATTAGCTGAGTTATTTGAATTAGAGAGAGACTTGATTACTGCTGTTGCTAAATGTAGCCCTGAGCTTTCAGGTGTGCCTAAGTTAATGACCTTGGGTAGTTTATCAGCACAAGAGTGCACCGACTGGTTGCAACGATTGTTGGATGCAGAACCATTGTTAGTGGAAAAACTCACCCAGCGTTTGACGCTCAATACCGATGAAGTTGCATCTTCTGATCCCGTAACAGTGAGTTCTTTATTAAAGCAAGCGGAGCAAATAAAATCGCAGCGTGTAGCAGCGATAGCTGAAGCTAAGCAGCAAGAGCGCTTGGCATACCTTACATCTCTTATACCTAAACAAACGCAGCTTTGGCAAACGGTGCTGGAGTTGATAGAGCAAAAGCAAGCCAAGCCCTATGACCAAGCGATTATGATATTAGTCGATTTGTCTGAGTTAGCTCAAATGCAGCATCACAGTGCTGAATTTAAAGTGAAAACAAATGAGTTGCTGGCACGTTATTCAAACCGTTCAGCACTAAAGAGTAGATTTAAATCAGCCCAATTACTTTAATTTTTATCCCCTAATTTTGTAAGGAAATAGTTAATTTAGATATTGTAACTTCAAAGATCATTATTACGGTGCTTAATAACGTTTTGTAAATAATTAGGTCGATTGCAATTATAAATTCATGTCTGTATTAGAGGATGTATTTATAATTCTTTTAAACATGAAGTTATGTGTATGTCATTGATGGTTTTTGTCGTGTTTTTTATTTTATTTATGCCGTATTATTTTTAAACAGTGTTTGATTCAAGCTATATTAAAAAATCATAACGTAGGAGAATTAGCCATGACTGCAACTGACCGTATTTATCAAAAAATAAAGCGTTCTCGCCGCTATGTGTTTGAACGTAAAGATTTTGACAATTATGCAAGTTATGATCAAGTTGGTCGTGTGTTCAAGCAATTAGTCGATAAAGATATTTAAATCACTAACCCCTACTTAATAAGCGCCAAATACGCTAAAATTACAGGCTACTTTTTTAGCAATAAGCCCACAATTTTATGACCTCAGCCACAAGCCCTAGCACTTTTTCCGAACTTGGCCTTATTCCAGAGCTATTAGCTCGATTAACCGATTTGGAATATACCCAGCCAACACCTATTCAAGCTAAGGCTATACCTAGCGTGCTTGCGGGTAGTGACCTAATTGCAGGGGCAAATACTGGCTCGGGTAAAACAGCAACGTTTGCATTACCTATGTTGCAAAAAGCTTTCCTTGAGCAGGGCGCTAAAAATACTGCCAGCAAAGGTAATTTTGTAACGGGGCTTATTTTAGTACCGACGCGTGAGCTTGCTACGCAAGTGGCCGATAGCGTTAAATCGTATTCTGCTAACTTTAATGGTGCAATTAAAACGGTGGCCGTGTTTGGTGGTGTGTCGGTTAATACACAAATGCAGGCACTGCGCGGCGGCGCCGATGTTATTGTGGCAACACCTGGTCGCTTACTTGATTTAATCTCAAGCAATGCGATTAAGCTCGATAATGTAACTACGCTTGTGCTTGATGAAGCCGACCGTATGCTAAGCCTTGGCTTTACCGAAGAGCTGGCTGACCTTTTAGCGTTAATGCCTGCTAAAAAACAAACCATGTTGTTTTCAGCAACTTTCCCTGAGCAAGTTAAGCTATTAACGCAAGAGATTTTAAACGACCCAGTTGAAATACAAGTACAAAACAAAGATGAAAGCACCTTAGTACAGCGTGTTTTTACCGTAAACAAAGGTGAAAAAACCACAGTTTTAGCACATTTAATTAAAACGCATAAATGGCGCCAAGCGCTGATTTTTGTGAACGCTAAAAAAGACTGTGAGCATTTAGCGGCTAAGCTTGAAAAACGCGGTGTTAATGCACAAGTTTTCCATGGCGATAAAGGCCAAAGTGAGCGAACTCGTGTAATAGAAAAATTTAAAGCGGGCGAAATCGAAGTACTTATCGCAACCGATATTGCTGCACGTGGTTTGGATATTGAAAAGCTGCCAGTGGTAATAAACTTTAATCTACCACGCAGTCCTGCTGATTACATGCATCGTATTGGCCGAAGCGGCCGTGCTGGTGAAGTAGGCTTAGCACTTTCATTGGTTGATTATGAAGACTTGCATCACTTTAAAGTAATCGAGAAGAAAAACAAACTACGTCTTGAACGTGAAGAAGTAACCGGTTTTGCTGTAAACCAAGCTAATCTTGATGCAGCTGATGCGCTTAAAAATGAAAAGCCAATGGCAAAACCAGAAGGCACAGGCAAGAAAAAGAAAAAAAATAAAGCCGATGATGTAGATGATGTATGGAGTGGCTGGCGCCGTAAGTAACAATAGAGCTAAATAAATAGCTGTAAAAACCCGTAATTAGTAAACCTAATTACGGGTTTTTTGTTTTGTGGCTTTAACTTAAAGCGTTAGTTTTAAATTAATGGTCGTGATCTTCATCTTCTGTTTCTTGTGCAATCCCTAACCAGGTAATGCTTGCAGGTGGAAAAGTTAACTCTAGCTCACTTTCAATTTCTAGGTCTTCTAGGTGCACTTGCACTATGTGTTGAGTAATTGGGTCGGCAATATAAGCAAACTGACCACTTTGCGCCACTGTCATACTAAAGCTCATTCCTTCGGGCATTTTGGTTACGTCTGCTTGAGTAATATCTACTTGGCCTGCAAGCTCCCAGTGCATTTCACCGTCATGTTCATGCCCAGTAAGTACATTTAAAAAGCCTAGGCTGTCGAGTATTAAAAAGTGTTCACCACTGGCTGAAAAAGAATAAGAAACAGCACTTGCGCCATCAGCAAGTTGCCATTCTACTTCTTCCATTTCGGCATTTTCAGAATGAATACTCAGTAATACTGAGCCACTGCCATCATGCCCTGCGGCAATACCAAAAATTGTGTCGTTGTTTTTATGGCCGTACAAAGTACCAATGCGCTGATCGCCTACGGCATCTATATTTACAACTTTTTGAGCGCTGTATACATCACCTTGCTGATGGGCAATCAATACACCATCGCCACAACCAAATACAACATAATCGTGATTTTGTGCTGCGCCGTGTAAATCGGGGCAGGTTATTTCTAACGTTTGCTCTAGTTCGTAATTACCATCGTGAAGATGATAAACACCCACTTGATCGGGAAGTACTTTGGCATTAGATGTATTACTTGCATCGTCGCGGCGAATGGTTGAGAGTAAATGCTCGCCGCGAGGCTCAGCTACACCATGCATGTTAATGTCGTAGTTAATGCCCGTTAGTTTAGCTGTTGTATTGGTAATATCGTTATCGGTTAGCACTTCTACTGAGGCAGGCGTACCGGTTTCTGCATCGCCATCGTAAAATATTGCTAATTGGCCGTCGTGAGTTATTAAGTGTGTAGGGCGACTACCACTTGTTAGCTCGTAGCTGCTAAACGCAGGGCCTTGCTCATAATCATGCAAGTGCTCTGCGTGATCTTCGCGCCACATACCGCCGTCTATAAACCCTAGGTAATCTTGAGTACGATTAGCAATAACAGCATAACGAAAGCCTGGTGATGCAGATAACGTGTTTGAGTCATTGTTTAGTGTAAATGTATCAAGTAATTCGTTGTTGTCTAAATCAAAAAAGTTAGCTTCGTTACTGTCACCTGCCAGAACGGCAAGTCTGCCAAGTGAGTCTATGGTATAGCCGTCGTCATGGTCGTGATCATCATCATCATCATCATCATCATCATGCTCGTGCTCGTCTTCTACAACAATAGGATCTTTTTCCACAATGTTGGTTTGGGCATCGCCACAGGCCGTAATAAATATAGCGCTAATAGCGAGTGTAATAAGCTTTAATTGATATAGTTTTTTCATGTTTATTTCCTTTAATTATAATTTTTTAACGCTTAAAAATAACCGCGAATACCTAGCGCAAAACTACGTCCTGGACGTGGCGCTATATCCTTTACAAACGAGCTGTGCACGCGTGCTTCTGTATCTGTTAAGTTAGTGCCTCGTAGGTACACAGACATATCTTGGTTTAACACTGAAAGGTCGTAAGAGATGCTCGCATCAACTAAGGTGTAACCGTCTGTGGCTGTTTCTTGTGGGGCTGTGCGGTCTTGCTTTTGATAGCGAGTTACATGAATATGCGCACTGAGTTTATCTGTTTGATAGCTTAGCTCGCTGCCAAAACGAAGCGGTGGTGTACGGGGTAAGTCGCCGCCGTCTTTAAGGCGTGCACGAACGTAGTCAGAGAATACATCTAGCTTAAACTCATCTGTTAATTGCCACGCAATTTGCGCTTCAAAGCCGTGTAAAACTACATCATCTGTTTTAAATAAATAAACGGGTAGCTCTGATGAATGGTCGTGCTCGTCAACGCCTTCTTCATCGCCATGGTCGTGTCCACTTTCGGCGTATAAACCGGTGTCTATTTGGTAATAGTAGTTATCTACTTGGTTGTAAAAGGCATTTAAAATAAAGCCAACATCGCCTTGAGTTTTACGTAGGGTTAAATCGATATTATTGGCTGTTTCCAGATCTATTGCTTGTTCAGATAAACCCAAATGGCCATCTTCATCTAAATCAAATAGTGCGCCTACTTCGTAAGTGCCAGTACCAATATGCGGCCCAAACGATAACAACTCAGAGGCAGAAGGTGCACGTTCAGAGCGCGATACCGAAAGCCCTAAGTTATAGTTAGGTGTAAAATCCCATACTACCCCTGCCGATAAACTGACTGGCGTAAATTCATGCTCTACATCAAATACGCGAGTGGTTTCTGCGCTTTCTTCGTGGTCATGATCATGCTCGTCGGCTTCTTCTGCTTCATCGTGTGCGTGAGCGTCAATATTTGGCAGTAATACGTCGCCTGCTTCAATTGTTACTCGCTCAATACGCCCACCTACCTGCACTAAAAAATCACCAAAGTGGCTTTCTTCCATTAACGCTACAGCAAAGCTTTCGGTCTCTGATGGAGGAGTAAAGGCCTCTTCACCTTGTGCTTCAACATCGCTTTGCTTGTAATGAAAGCTAATACCGCCATTCCATTCGTTAAATTGGTTATGCAGTAGGTCTATGCGTAATTCGTTGGTTTCGTTTTTAAAGGTAGTGCCAACAACTCCGCTCTCAATTTCAGCGTGTTCGTAGTCGGTATGGCCAGCGCGGAGATTTATTTTGTTTAGCCATTTATTATCTAGGTTGTACTCACCTAATAACTGCACTTTAGTTTGCTCTAAATCAGCAAATACGCTTTCTTCTTCGTCGTTGTGTTCTTCCTCTTCTTCCTCGCCGTGCGTATGACCAGGAATACCGTATTGACGATTAAATTGCTCTACTGCTAAGCCAATAAAGCCGTTATCCATTAAATAGCTAGCGCCAACAGTAAAACCGTCAGACTCTTCATTACTGTTTTCAACTTTGTAATCGCTACTATGGCCTTCACCGTCGCTATCTATATCGGCAGCTACAGGTACCCCGTAGTCATCGGCCTCACGCCAAAATGCATCGGCATAAAAAGCCATAGAGTCTGTACCTGTGGTGGCATTAAACGAGGCCACTTTTTGGTTATCTACCGAGTTATGTTCTAGGTTCCATTCACCACGCGTGGTGCTGTCGGTGGGTACGCGGTTATCTACTACATTAACCACACCACCAATTGCGCCACTGCCATAAAACAGCGTTGCAGGGCCGCGTAATACTTCAATTTGCTGTGCGGTAGACGCCTCCGATGCAACAGAGTGATCGGGGCCAACGCGCGAAACATCACTTACATCAAGGCCATTTTGAGTAATAAGTACGCGAGGGCCGCTTAAACCACGAATAATAGGTGTGCTGGCTACTTTACCGTGAAAATTTGTATTAACGCCTGGGAGTTTTTCAAGGCTGTCGCCAAGGGTTGCAGCTTGTTGTCGTCTTAGTTGTTCGCCAGATAAAACACTAACAGGCGATGCAGATTCCATTGCCGACATATGAATAGGGGTCGCTTCAATATCAATAACTTCAATAGGCGAGCGCTTTAAATTAAAAGTAACCGATTGGTTTTCATCATTAGTTATTGTTATATCGCGATGAAGATGCGCATAACCAGGGGCTACAACGTGAAGCTCTTTTAAGCCATTTTTTAGCTCGGTTATAAAAAATTTACCGTTTTCATCGGTGGTTACTTTAAGGTCTGAGCCTTCAACTTCTACCGTTGCATTACTAACTGCTTTACCTTTGTTGTTTAAAACAACGCCTTCTATTGTGGATGCAAGCACACTAGCCGGCAATAAAGCTGCTATGAGAACAGCTAATTGCGATCTACGTTTCATTTGACTACCTTGTTAGATGTTATATTATATCAATTATGGGGTAATGTTATAATATATCAATAGTAATTAACTGATGTTATTAAAATGTCTCATTAAAAGTAACGTTTTTGAGTGGAGACACTGATTTAGTAGAGGAAATAATGAAGTCGAGTCAAAGTGTTATGGATCGTATGGCAATTGGGTTATCGGTAATGTGCACAGTGCATTGTTTTGCAACCCCGGTTATTTTAGCGTTATTGCCAAGTTTTGCTGTACTGCAAATAGATAGTGAGCAATTTCATTTATGGATTCTTGCGGCGGTAATGCCAACCAGTTTGTTGGCATTGAGTTTAGGCTGTAAAAAACATAAACGTACACGTTATATGGTGTCTGGTGTAACAGGCTTAGCTTTTATGATATTTGCCGTATTGCTAGGCCATGAAGTGGTCGAAAAAGCGCTAACCTTAATAGGCTCAGCGTTTATTGCTGTAGCCCATTGGTTTAATTATCAGCAATGTCTTAAACAGAATGACGACAACTGCCCGTGTTCAGGCATTGAGCCAGATCAAGTGGTTTAATGCTATAAGTGCTGGTGGTTTAAACGAAAGCTATACTGGCACTTTATCTTTTATTTAAACTTTGTTTTTTTGGATAGCTTAAATATTCGCTAAAAGTACTTTAAAGTAGGTACTTAATTTATTTTTAGCTTAGGTTAACCAATACAGTGCCTCTTATTTTAAAATCTCTTTTGCTTTTAAGCGCCTTAATGTGTTTTAAATTCCCCTTATTCAATACCCCGAAGTAACGTGGTTGAGCTCATTGAGCCCGTTAGCGAGCGGGCGTATCCTGTGTATATTCAGCTTCCTAAATCATACCAAAAGCAGCCTAATAAAACGTATCCAGTTATTTATGTAACCGATGCACCGTATACCTTTCCCATCATTGCTGGGGCTACACGATTCCCTATGAATAGTGGCAAAATGCAACAGGCTATTATTGTAGCAATTGGCTATGAAAAAGGGTCCGCTGGCTCTAACAGCCGAATTAGAGATTACACGCCTACCTTTGCAAAAGATTGGAAAAAGCAAACAGGTAATGCCAAAGGGCATATTCAGTTTTTACAAAGTACAGTTTTCCCTTTTATTGAAAAAAACTATCGGGCCAGTAACTTACAAAGAACCTACATGGGGCATTCGTTAGGCGGTTTATTTGGCGCGACTATTTTATTAACGACACCCGATTTATTTAGCAATTATATTATTGGCAGCCCATCGGTTTGGTTTGATAACAATGCACTATTAGCGTTAAAAGTGAATAAGCCAAAATTGCCTATAAGGGTATATATATCAGTTGGATCTATGGAAACGCCAGCTTTCGGCGAAGGGCAAAATATGGTTGAAGGTGCTAAGCAGCTAACGCAAAAAATTAATGCGCTTAAAAGTGACAATATAGAATTAAAAAGTGTTGTTATTGACGGCGCTAATCATGCAACCGCATTTCCAACAACAGCAATCCAAGGCTTAGATTGGGTGCTAGGGCCTGTTGACCTTTCAGGATTAAAATTTGTTCAATCTAGGGGCGATTTAATCGCGACGTGAGGTTTGTAACCTAGTGGGCTAAGTAAAAACCGAGCAACAAAGAGTAAATTGCCCCTAGGCAGAACCCAAGGGCAGCGCATGTTTGGCATTTATGCTGCGTTATCGCCTATTTATGGGGAATAACCACACTACATAGGCTCTGCCTTGCCTAAATACCAAACATACTGCTGCAAATTTAACCTCGAAAGATAAACAGGCCCTAGGTAAAGCGAAAATTAATATAATTAAATGATTTTTAACAAGCACAAAAAAAGCGACTACCCAATATGGTGTCGCTTTTTTAGTAAGTAGTATTAGCTTATTTATAAAAGGCTTCAACAGTGCCTTTTCTTGTAAGTAAAAGTGGTTGTCCGCGACGATCAAGGCCTTTTGGAGATGCAAATTTTATCCAACCTTCGCTGATGCAGTATTCTTCAACATCAAAACGCTCTTTGCCGTTGAACGTGATACCAATATCGTGTTCAAAAACTTCTTCCACATGATGTGGGCTACGTGGATTAATAGAAAGGCGATCTGGTAAAGCAGGTTTTGCGGTAGTGTCGTTCATGGTCATATTCTATATTGAATGAAGTATGCGCTATTGTAGGCAATACAAAGCTTTCGCTCAAGAGAGATAGTAGTAAATGTGTTTAAAAATGTACTAATTAATGAGTTGTGTATACAAATGAGATTGCGCTTGGAAAATATTTACAGAGGAGGTTTTGAAGATATTCGACTAAATAATTATAAAGGTAAATATATTAATGGGTTATTGCTAACCCATTAAATTGTGTAGCAATTAGATGCTAACAATGTTCTCGGCTTGTGGACCTTTTTGACCTTGAGTAACAGTAAACTGTACTCGTTGGCCTTCAGCTAAAGTTTTAAAACCGTCGCCAGAGATTGCGCTAAAATGTGCGAACACGTCTGCGCCAGATTCTTGCTCGATAAAACCAAAACCTTTTGCTTCGTTAAACCATTTTACTGAACCAGTAGTTGTAGTAGACATAATATGTATCCTAAAAAATTAATATAAGTGTGCCTGAAAAGAGGCGATTGAGCCGGAAAAAATAGTTAACTTGAGGATATCGCGTAGGATTATTACTAAAACAACGGGGTACTAACAAATAAAACAAAACTTCTTTCAAACTAGTATTCAAAATGGGTTATTACTAACCCATTAAATTGTGTAGCAATTAGATGCTAACAATGTTCTCGGCTTGTGGGCCTTTTTGACCTTGAGTAACAGTAAACTGTACACGTTGGCCTTCAGCTAAAGTTTTAAAACCGTCGCCAGAGATTGCGCTAAAATGTGCGAACACGTCTGCGCCAGATTCTTGCTCGATAAAACCAAAACCTTTTGCTTCGTTAAACCATTTTACTGAACCAGTAGTTGTAGTAGACATAATATGTATCCTAAAAAATTAATATAAGTGTGCCTGAAAAGAGGCGATTGAGCCGGAAAAAATAGTTAACTTGAGGATATCGCGTAGGATTATTACTAAAACAACGGGGTACTAACAAATAAAACAAAACTTCTTTCAAACTAGTATTCAAAATGGGTTATTGCTAACCCATTAAAGCAATTAGATGCTAACGATGTTTTCAGCTTGTGGACCTTTTTGACCTTGAGTAACAGTAAACTGTACACGTTGGCCTTCAGCTAGAGTTTTGAAACCGTCGCCAGAGATTGCGCTGAAATGTGCGAAAACGTCAGGACCAGATTCTTGCTCGATGAAACCAAAACCTTTTGCTTCGTTGAAAAATTTAACTGTACCAGTTGTAGTATTAGACATAATAGTATCCTAAGAATTAATAAAAGTGCGCCTTAAATTAGGCAATTTAACAGGAAGAAAACATACATTTAACTGAGGATAACGCGAAGGATTATTACTAAAACAACGTGGTACTTACAAATAAATAGGGTTTTCTGTCAACCCGATGCCAAGCAGGATAACAGTAAATTGAGCTATATACCAAGCCCTATTGTAAATTTATTTTAGAGTAAGTGCTTTATTAGTTTGTTTGTTTTTTAACTAACCAGTCATGATTAAGGTGATCTTTTTTGCGTCTTAATTTGAGTTAATTTTAATTTAATCAATGCTTTATGTTTGTATTAGAACGCGGTTCTAGAGTAGGTAAAATGCAAGTTTTAAGTGGTTAAAACATGACCTAATTACCTACTGATTTTTTTGATATATACCTTAAATAACTTGATTCATTAGCTCCAAATTACAAATCCAAGTATTAATAATGCAATCCAAAGTGTTTCAGCCACAATTAAAATAATGGGTTTCATACCTACTTCGGTAAGCTTTCCTAAATTAGTTTTCATTCCTATGGCTGAAATAGCCGCAATTAAAAAGAACTGCGAAAGTTCGTTAGCGGTTTCAAGTACTATTGTAGGAAGTGAAAAGCAGCTATTTATTATCATGAGTATTACAAAGCCAATTAAAAAGCCAGGTACTTTAGGTAATTCTCCGTGTTTTTCTTTGTTTGAGCGATTAATAACGACCATCATAATAAGTACAACAGGTAGTAGCATGGCAACACGTACAAGTTTAGTTAGAGTTGCTATATCGCCTGTCTCTGGTGATACCGAATAACCTGCACCCACTACCTGGGCTACATCATGTATTGTGCCACCTAAAAATACGCCTGCATTATGGGCGTCAAACTCAAGATAATTAACCACAATAGGGTAGAGGATCATAGCAAGGGTCGACATAGCTGTTACGCCAATAACGGTTAATAAGGTGTCGCGCTCTTTATGTTCGCTGTTTGGCATAATAGACGAGATAGCCAGCGCAGCAGACGCTCCACAAATAGCAACCGAGCCACCTGTTAGTGCACCAAAGCGTTTTTGTAGGCCAAATGCGCGCGCTAGCACTACGCCTAAAATAATAGTGGTAAATATGGCGCCCGCTAACATAAGTGCTGTTTGCCAACCCAGTGTTACTAAATCTCCCAGCGCAATGCGTGTGCCTAGCAGTACTATACCTACACGCAAAACCGTGGTGCCGGTAAAATCGATACCTTTGGCGCAAGGGCTATCGCTTTGATACAAAAATGAGACTGCCATACCCAGTAACAAAGCAAACAACATGGCTGGCGCACCATAATGTTCGCTTAAAAATAAGGCGGCAAGGCCAGTCATTGCAGCAATGCTGGCACCTTGCCATAAAGGTGATATTTTACAGCTTAATTTACTACTTAAGCGCTGCATTACGCTTTAGCTGCGGTAAGTGCTACTAATACTTGGCGCTTACGTTCACCTGTAAAAGGGCGACGACCATGCATAGCCATTTCGTTATCAACTAAAGCAACGTCACCGTCTTGCCATGCAAGATCAAAGGTAAATACTTTAGAAAGCTCCACAATTTTATTAAGTCCAACTTTAGGAATCGCACTACCATCACCAAAGGTAATGGCAATTGATGGATTATCGCGTACACCTTTCCAGCCCATGTAAGCGGCAATCAGTTGGTTATAAAAAACCTGTACGTTGTTTTCAAGAGTTACTACAGCAGGCAGTACTGGTGTAACGGCTTTTAGTGAGCCGTCTTCAAGCCATTCCCACTCGTAACCAAGTTCGGTTAATTTATTATGTGCTTCGTCTTTGGTTTCTACACTTAGCGTACTTTTCCAGCTTCGGCCTTGGCCTGATGTTGCGTCGTCAGCGGCTGGCATATAGGTGGTATATTTTAGGCCTTTGTGTTCAAAGTCATGGGCAAGCTTGCTGTCGTATTCTTTTAATGCACTAAATAATTTATCTGATCGGCAAAGAGGTGTTGCACCGCCTTCTTCTGCGGCCGATTTACAAAAGAAGAATAATTTACTTGGCGAAATAGGCGTTTGCGCCATTTCGTGATGTAAGTATATTTCTACATCTTTTGGCGCTTCGTTAGCTGTAAATACACGTTCGGTAAAATTAATACGTACCGCGTTAGACAGTGACTCTTTATAAGTAAAATTGTCATAATCAAACCCGGCTGAAAAAGTATCAAATGTTTCGGCGCTATTTACAGGAAAGCCACGAAACAACACAGCACCTGAGCTGCGAAGTTTTGTAGCCAATTCACTTTTATTTGCGCGAATGAAAGCTACCGCTTCTTCAACGGTGCTGGCGTTATTGTTATTAACAACAATGCACGGAAAAACCGAATCATCGAATGTTAATTGAGTTGGCACTGAGGCGTAGTTAATTTCGGTAGCTGACATTGTATGTTCCTAATCGTAAATTGGGTGAAAGCGGTTAAAGGCAGCTTCACAAAAGTGCCCAGGGTCGTTGAATCGGCGATTACTGTTAAGCGCAGAAATTTGCGCCATTTCTTGCTCTGTTAATTCAAAATCAAACAGTGTGAGATTTTCTTTCATGCGTTCAAGTTTTGAGGTTTTAGGAATAATGGCAGTGCCGCGTTGCACGCCCCAGCGAAGAACTACTTGTGCTGGCGTTTTGCCATGATTGTGTGCGGCCGCTTTAACAACGCTTTGCTCAAGAACTGATTCAGTTTTATCAGCCATTTCTAGCTCAAGGTATGAAAGCGCACCCAGTGGTGAAAACGCAGTAACCGGAATATCGTACTGCTTTGCGAGTCTTACTAATCGCTCTTGCGTTAAATAAGGGTGCGACTCAATTTGCAACATAGCGGGTTTGATATTTGCGTAGGTCATTAAGTCGTGAAGCAGTGCGCTTGAGTAATTACATATCCCAATGCGTTTTGCTTTGTTGTTGTGTACTTGTTCTTCCATTGCTTGCCACGTTAAATACAGTGGTACTTTTGCAAGCTCCATTTGTGGGTTTTGCGCTGTAGGGTCAACAAACCACTCTGGTGGATAGCGGGTTTCTATTGGCACAAATGTTTGCGCAATCGGAAAATGAATTAGGTATAAGTCTAGGTAATCTAGCTTTAAATCACTCAGTGTTTTATCAATCGCGAGGCCAACATGCTCTGGTGCATGAAAGGTATTCCACAGTTTTGATGTTACCCATAATTCTTCACGGGTACATAAGCCATCGTTTATTGCTTGGGCGATGCCATCGCCTACTTGTTCTTCGTTACCGTAGTCTGATGCGCAATCAAGATGGCGGTAACCTGCCTTAATGGCTTGGTATACCGTTTGTGCACAATCTTCTTGCGCGACTTTCCATAAACCGAACCCTACTGGAGGGATATTATTTAATGAACTCATTGGGAATTCCTGTTAAAAATGCATAATGACTTAGGTCTTGTATAAGACATAAGTTATTATACGAATCAAACAGTGTCAATACTGTGTTAACAGCAAAGCAGTAAATGGTTCAGTTAAAAAACCTACAGGCAGCAAAAAGGCAGCGTTTGCTGCCTTTAAAAAATATTTAATTATTATGCGCTAAAGTGGGTTTTTAGCACTAAACACGCTTTTAATTAATCAAGTTCAATTTGATAGTGGTAATGATCGCTACGGCATTTACTTTGGCGGTATTCAATACGTTTACCTTCGATTGATTCGGTAATGCGTGATACCAACAGCAGTGGATCGCCAGCTTTTATAGCAAGCATTTTGGCATCATCCATTGTAGCAAGTACGGCTTTAATACTGTCTTGGGTTTTGTGTACAGTTTGGTTAAATTTGGTCTGATAGTAATGGTACAATGTATGCGGAATATCACTACTTTGATGTATATCAGGAAAGTAGCTTTGTGGTAGGTATATAGTTTCGCTCATGCAAAATTCGTTATCAAGAATACGCCTACGAACAAGCTTGGTAACTTTGTCTTTTTTATTGAGTTGTAACGCTTCTATTACTTCAACTGGCGCTGCACAAAGCTCAACCGATAGCAGTTCAGCCTTTGGCAAATCGGCACCTTTACCGTCTGCTTGTAACGGAAAAAACCTAAATAAGGCATCTTGCGCAGTATGTTGCGATACAAACGTACCAACGCCTTGGCGACGAGTTACTATTTTATTGTCGGTTAATAAGTTTAGTGCTTTACGAACTGTACCTTGGCTTACGTTAAATTCTTCAGCAAGGCGAAATTCGCTTGGTAGTGCTTCGCCAGGTACCCAACGTCTTTCAACAATGAGCTGTTTAATATAATCAGCCACTTGTAAGTAAAGTGGTTGAAAAGCCAAGCTTGGGCCACTTAATTTGTGATCAAACATAGAGTTACTCATTATTATTTACCATTAAATTTAATCCACCTGTAGTTATAGCATAGGTGAAACCTTTTACGCATATTTGCGCTAGCTCAATTAAACGTGAACTACTGCTGTAATGTTTAATAGGCGCAAAATATACATTATGCCTAAAAACAAATCGTTACACTACAATAGCTCACCCTTAGGAAATTAAAAGTGCTCAGTATTTCTTTTGAACTCATTTTGCTTATGGCGCTGTGCCTAAGCCTTGCCACTGTAATGCAAACTCTTAGCGGGTTTGGCTTTGGGTTGCTGGTGGTTGCAAGCTTTACGTTACTTGATGTATTGCCACTCACGGCAACTACATTTTTAGTGAGTTTGCTGGGGTTAGTTAATTCAACAACCGTGGTCGTTAAAAACCGCAGTTCGGTAAAAGTACCCGAGCTAAAACTTATGTTGTATACCGGTATTCCGCTAATGCTGTTAGGTTTTGTACTACTTGAATATATGTCGTCACATTTAACACACTATTTAAACTTTGCTTTAGGTGTAAGCATTTTGCTTTGCTGCGCTTTAATGCTGATTGGCCGCGAGCGTACAAATAAACAAAGTCGTCCTCGTTCATTTTTAATAGCCGGTGGAGTAAGTGGGTTACTTGGTGGGTTGTTTTCAACCTCAGGGCCGCCGCTTGTGTTTCAATGTTATAAGCAAAGTTGGTCTATTGAAGCTATTCGCAGTACGTTATTAGCGGTATTTACTATTGGTGGACTAGTACGTGTAGGTATTGCTTTATTTGGTACTTTGCCTGGGCTCGACATTATGTTTTTAATTGCAGCGGCTATTCCTTTAGTGTTGCTAGTTACGCATTTTGCTCGTAAATTAACGCCCTACGTTGACGCTAAATGGGTACGTATTATAGCAATTGCATTGCTTGGCCTAAGTGGTATATCGCTGGTGGCAACATCGGCGCCGGGGATATTTTAAAAATCGCGATGTAAATAATTCATCTTGAGTTTATTTACGTTGACATGGGGATTACAATTATTTAACTTGTGTCTTATACAAGACTAATAATTGGTTAAGGAACTCCCATGAATGCATTTGAATTACGTGAGCCAGACTGGAACGCAATAGAGCCAGCACGCTTAACCGCACAGCCAAAGTTACAAGGTAATGTGCTGGTTTTGCCCACTCAGTTTGGTGATATTAGCGTAACGATTAGCCAGTTTGGCTTACGTTTAAATGCAGGCACCACGCATGACGAGCAATTTAAAATATTAACCACAACCCCATCAGAATACCCCCTCACACTTAGCAAAAACAATAATGATTACAGCGTAAGTGGTGGCGAATACCGCCTAGAATTTTACAGCGACCCTTTTCATTTCAAACTTTATAAAAACGATGAGCTAGTACAGCAATCAGCAACTGATGGTCACTTTGTACGCCAGCACCGTTTACCGCCACTAGCTAAAACCGATAACGGCTGGATATTAAGCCTAGAGCTTAACTACGACGAAGCCGTGTATGGTCTTGGCGAAAAATGGGGCAAGCTTGATAAACGCGGCCAACTTATTCGTTCATACAACCACGATGCGCTAGGTGTTAACGCCGAAAAGTCTTATAAAAATACCCCGTATGCATGGAGCCCAGAAGGCTGGAATTTATTTGTACATACACCCGCACCGGTAACTCATGGCGTAGGTTATGCACTTTGGTCGCAACGTGCATATGTATGTTTAGTTGAAGATGACGCGCTAGATGTATTTTTATATCAAGAACAAACACCTGCCCAAAGCATCAACCGTTACTGCGAGCTAACAGGTTTTGCACCGGTGCCACCGCAGTGGAGCTTTGGTGTTATTTTATCAAAAGCGTATTACAAAGATGCTGACGAATTACTTAGTGTTGCCCGCGAAGTGCGCGCTAAAAATATGCCGTGCGACGTAATTACTCTTGATGGCCGTGCATGGCAAGACACCGACACCCGCTTTGCATTTGAATGGGACCCAACACGCTACGCCGACCCAAAACCTGTGCTTGATGAATTAAAAGCGATGGATTTTAAAATTTGTGTGTGGGAATACCCGATGATCTCGGTAAATAACCCATTATTTGCTAAAGCGGCCGAAAACGGTTGGCTTATAAAAGATAAACGCACAGGTAAAGCGTATCAATACGAGTGGGATTTAAGCCCATTTGGCGAAGTACTTACGCCGCTGCCAGAATCGGGTATTTTAGATTTTACGCACCCTGATGCTTACGAATATTGGCTCGAATCGCATAAGCCTTTGTTTGAGCTTGGCGTAGATATGATAAAAGCGGATTTTGGCGAGCAGCTAGAAGACGACAATATGATATCTCACAGTGGTGATAGCGGTATTAGGCTGCACAACGTTTACAGCATGTTGTACAACCGCTGCGTTTTTGAGGCCGCCGAAAAATACTGTAAAACTGGGCCATTTTTGTTTAGCCGTTCAGCATGGACGGGCAGCCAACGTTTTCCTGCACAGTGGGGCGGCGACCCGCAAGCCGATTGGCAGGGTTTAGCGGCAAGCATTCGTGGCAGTTTAGCGTGGGGTATGTCGGGTGGGCCATTTTTTGCAACTGACATTGGTGGTTTTTACAAAGACACCCGCGACGCAGAACTTTACGTGCGCTGGGCACAAGCGTCGGTATTTAGCGCACATATGCGCTTACACGGTATTGGTCCTCGCGAACCGTGGTCTTACACCGAGCAAGCAAGTGATGCGGTATTTGCAGCACTTAAATTACGCTACCAGTTAATTCCGTACTTACAAACATGTGCAGAGCAAGCGCAGCAAACAGGCTTGCCGATTCAGCGTGCCATGGCATTGGCATTTCCTGATGATGTACTGGCACATAGTTTTGATCAGCAATTTATGTGCGGTGAAAAATTACTGGTTGTGCCGTGTGTAGTACCAAACGGTAAAGTTAAGTTTTATTTACCGCAAGGCAATTGGATTCGCTTCCCCGATAAACAAATTTACGAAGGGAGTAAGTACTACGAGCACACACTCGCACTTGAAGAAATGGCAGTATTTGTACGCGAAGGCGACAGCCTAATGCTTGGCCCAGAGGTTCAACACACAGAACAAGACATGAGCCAATTAACAGCATGGCCTAAATAAAACTCGGCTTAATAAAAAACACACACAACACATATACAACACACAATAATAAAGATATTAGCTTACTTTTTACCGAGTAAAGTAAGCTAAAAGGGGCGCAAGATGGAAGGTATGAACATTACCATGACACTGCTATCGTGCTTGGCGTTTATGGCGCTGGTGGGATATATCTCGTACCAAAAAACCAAAGGGGAAGTTAACACCCAAGATGGCTACTTTTTAGCGGGTCGTGGGTTAACAGGTACATTTATAGCAGGGTCGATGATCCTCACTAACTTATCGGCCGAGCAACTAATTGGCCTTAATGGCTCAGCTTATGGTTACAACCTAAGCTCAATGGCGTGGGAAGTAACCGCAGGGATCTCAACCATTATTATGGCGTTGATCTTTTTGCCTCGTTATTTAGCGGGCGCGTTTTCTACCTTACCTGAATTTTTACGGGATCGTTTTGACGATACCGTACGACGCATGACGGTGATCTTATTTATGGTAGGGTATTGTTTTATAACGATCCCTTCTGTTTTGTACTCAGGATCAATTGCCGTACTTAGACTTTTTGATGTACCCACCTTATTAAATATGAGCTACCAAGCAAGCCTAATTGTGACCATTATTACAGTGGGTTCAGTTGGGGCTATTTATGCTGTATTTGGTGGTTTAAAGGCGGTTGCGGTATCAGATACCATTAACGGTGTTGGGTTATTAATTATTGGTATTTTAGTGCCAACACTGGGCTTAATTGCATTGGGTGATGGTAGTTTTTCAGAAGGGTTAAGCACCCTAGTAAACACCGACACAGAAAAGCTCAATGCTATTGGTAGTAGCGATGATCCCGTGCCATTTGGCACTATTTTTACAGGGATGATCTTAGCTAATTTGTTTTATTGGGGCACTAATCAGTATGTGATCCAGCGTACATTGGGCGCTAAAAACTTAGTTGAAGGTCAAAAAGGGGTGTTGTTTTCAGGGTACTTTAAAGTGCTAGTACCGTTTATGATGATGATCCCAGGCGTTATTGCTTACCATCTTTATAAACACGAAAGCCTGCCAACTATCGATTTAGCTTACCCACATTTGGTAAAAGAAGTACTTCCACAGTATTTATCTGGCTTCTTTTTGGCCGTATTGCTAGGTGCTGTATTTAGCTCATTTAATTCATTGCTCAATAGCGCGGCGACCTTATTTTGCTTAGACGTTTATAAGCCAATGAAAAAAAATAAAGTAACAGACGGCCAACTTATAAAAGTAGCCAAAATTACCAGTATTGTTATTGCCATATTGTCGTTTATAACTGCGCCATTATTGATGTTTGCGCCTGAAGGTTTATGGCACATTATTCGTGTGTTTACAGGTTTCTACAACATTCCGGTCATCACAATTGTATTGGTTGGTTTATTTACTCGAAAAGTGCCTGCACTGGGCGCTAAAGTCGCGATTATATTCCATATTATTGCCTACACCTTGCTTAAATTTGTATGGGATGTAGACATTAACTTTATTCATATTTACGCCATTTTGTTCTTAATTGAATTGGCAATAATGCTGGGTATTGGTTACTACAAACCACTTAAAACACCATGGCAATTTACACGCAAAGCCGAGGTAGACCTTAATCCTTGGAAATACGCATTACCTTGCGCAATTGTATTAGTAGGCTTGATTGTTAGCTTGTATATATTGTTTTCGCCGCTCGGATTAGTGGGTGGAACCAGTGTGTACTTTGTACCAAGTTTAGTTGCTGTTTGGTCTACTGTTTTAGTGCTTAGCTGGTGGAGTGTACGTCGTTGGCAGGTTCGTTACGAAAATAGCTTGGCGCGTATTGGGGCTAAAAACGCCGCATAACGTGCGGCTATATTCTGTATACCAAACTTAAATCACATTTAATTCACATAATGTTTGCATTAGTAAGATAGTTTGTTTAAATTTAAAGCTCTTATATAAGATATAAGAGCTTTAAGGAAAGCATCACACACTGACACCGCTTTTTAGCAACTCACACAATTGCTAGCGCGGTACCACACAGCACACGCACAATATGGAGAATGACATGAGAGCTAAAAAGTCCGTCTTAAGCTTGGCAGTCACGTTAGCAATGACAACCGGTTTAGCGCTTAGCGCGCAGGTACATGCACAGCAAGAGCAAACCGAACAAGAACAACAAAAAACAGAAACAGCTAAAAACGATACATTTGAAAAAATAGTCGTTACTTCACAAAAAAGAACGCAAAGTTTAAACGAAGTACCTGTTGCGGTATCGGTGCTTAATAGCGATCAAATTAATTCAGCTTTTGCTAATAACATGGAAGGCTTACAGTCACTTGTTCCTTCGGTTAGCTTTAGAAAAGGCACCACAACACGTAACTCAGCGCTAACAGTGCGCGGTATTGGTACTATTTCATTTAGTATTGCTGCCGAACCAAGTGTGGCAACTGTTGTTGATGGCGTGGTACTTGGCCGCTCGGGTCAAGCATTTGCCGATTTATACGACGTAGACCGCATTGAGGTATTACGCGGGCCACAAGGTACGTTATTTGGCAAAAACGCCTCAGCAGGTGTGGTAAATATTACCACTAAAGATCCGTCGTACGACACAACCGGCAGCGTAGAAACCTCGTTTTATCAAGATAACGAATACCGTTTTAAAGGTGTTATAAGCGGCGGTTTAACCGACGATTTAGCCGCTAGCTTAACGGTATTTAAAGGCAAGTTTGACGGTTACATTGATAACGTTTACAACAACGAAAAAGTAAACGGTTATGACCGCGAAGGTGCACGTGCTGTATTTAAATATGAGCCAGAGGACGACTTAAGCGTAAAATTTATAGCTGAGTTTTATAACGCAGATGACGACTGTTGTGCCGATTTAGAAGCCCTGCCAAGTGGTCGTAATCCTGATTCAAAAGCAGCGCCAAACAGTAACGGCATTGTGGATGGTGTAGCCGATATTGACCTAGACCAGCGCAAAGTTGACCATGACTACGAGTCGCGCACAATTGACGAACATAGCGCATTTTCGGTGCAAGTTGATAAAACAATTGGCGACTATACGTATACTTCAATTACTGCACAGCGTTCATGGGATAACACAGAATACCGCGAAGGCGACTTTACCTCTATTGCTGGCGACAGCAGTGAGCCGGTATTTGGCGCGCCGTTTCAGTTACATGATATTGGTGCACAGCAATGGGATCAGTTTTCACAAGAGTTTAGAGTTACATCAAACCTAGCTGGGCCATTTAATTATGTTGCCGGCTTATTTTATTGGAACATGGATTCACAACGTAACTTTACTCGCGATGCAAGTTGCCAAAATAATGCTGGCCAGCTTGATAGCGCAATGGCTTTTTACGCGCAAAATAACTTATCGGGCGCTGAGCTTGATACAGCACTTGCTGATTTAGAAGGTTACACACAAGGCCTAGGCATTAGCTGTAACGCAAACGATATTGTATCGGCCACCGCTTTTATGAGCACAGAATTTAATAACTGGGCAGCCTTTGCCGATGGTACCTACGATTTATCTGAAGATTTACGCGTTTTATTTGGTATTCGTTACACCGACGATGAAGTGTCTTACACGCATCGCCGTGTAAGTAACGATGTATATGGCCGCACCGGTGTAGGCGTGCGCCCAGCAACACTTAATACAGATGATGAAGGCAAAGCCGAAGAAACCAACGTATCGGGTCGTTTAGGTATGCAATACGATTTAGGCGATGGCCAAATGGTATACGGCACTTACTCGCAAGGTTACAAAGGCCCTGGTTTTAATATTTATTATAACTTTAATCCAGATAACGACAGCCGCGAAATAGCACCTGAAGAGTCAGACGCTTATGAAATAGGCTACAAATACGCAAGCCGCGAATTTGTATTTAACATGGCTCTTTTCAGAACCGAAATTGAAGGCTTTCAAGCTAACAACTTTGACTGTTCAGACGGCACCTGTATTACCCGCTTAACCAATGCGGGCGACGTAAGTACACAAGGTGTTGAAGTTGACTTTATGTGGGCTGCAACAGAGTCGCTAACGCTTACCGGTGGTGTTGCTTACATTAAAGCTGAAATTGACGAGTTTAATTGTCCGGCAGAGGTAGCCGCTGGCTCGTGTACTGACCGCTCAGGTTTAGATGTCCCATTTTCGCCAGATCTTAAATATTCACTAACGGCTGATTACTTTATTGAAACCGACCATGGTTTTAACGTACACATAAACAGCTCATACATTTACACCGATGAGCAATACTCAGACCTACCAGACAACGTAGGCGAATTTAATCCAGCTGCTTTATTACCAGATTACGGTATTTTAAATGCAAGTGTGGGTTTATCGTTTAAAGATGACGCGTTTAGAGTATCGCTTATTGCTAAAAACTTAACCGACGAAAGCTACGTAACTACCTACAGTGGCGATAACTTCCGTTACCAAATACCGCGCGATGCAGAGCGCTACTTTGGGGTATCGTTTAAAGCACGTTTTTAATTCCCTCAATAATTCCCTCAATAATTTCCCTTAGAAGCGCAACGTTTAACACGTTGCGCTTTTTTTGTGACTTATTTTTGTAATAGTTTAGTCATCTTACTTTCATCAAAATTACCTTTATCAGTCACATCTGTTTTCTATAGTGCAGCGGTTGATCTTTTTTGTGTTTACACATTTCAAAAAATAACCACTAAACAATGGGAATTACGGATGAAAATTAAAAAAGTCGCTGCAGCAATCGCGCTAACATTTGCGTTTAGCGCAGTTAGCCATGCTGATGTACTACCGCAAAGCCAAAAAGACAGCAGCTGGTATAGCGCTGCGCAAACTAAACTAACAACAAAAACAGCACAAGCGCAGGCTACACAAGCCACTAAAGCTAAAAACGTCATTTTATTTGTGGGCGATGGCATGGGTATATCTACTCTTACCGCTGCGCGTATTTTACAAGGGCAGCGTAATAACCAATCTGGCGAAGAAGGTTATTTAAGCTTTGAAGAGTTCCCATACTCTGCACAAGTTAAAACATATAACGTAGATGCTCAAACGCCCGATTCAGCAGGCACGATGACGGCTATTATTTCGGGTGTAAAAACCGATGTGGGCGTTATTGGTGTAGACGAAGATATTGAACGCGGCGTGTGTTCAACAGTAGCAGGTAACGAGCTAATTACCGCGACCGAATTGGCTGAAATTAAAGGGCTATCTACCGGTATTATTTCTACAGCACGTATTACTCATGCAACCCCTGCTGCAACGTATGCTAAATCGGCTGACCGTAACTGGGAAGACGTATCAGATATGCCAGAAGATGCAGTAACAGGTGGCTGTGAAGACATTGCATCGCAACTGGTTAACTTTGAAAAAAACCTAGAAGCACGATTTGTAGGTACCGACGTAGACGGCCTTGATTTTGTAATGGGTGGCGGTCGTCGTCACTTTTTACCAAAAGACGAAACAGCTAACTCAACAGATGCAGTAAGTTCTATAGAAGGCGACCGTACAGACGAGCGCAACCTAGTGACTGAGTGGCAAACACAATACCCAGATGCTACGTACGTGATGGATCAAACAGGCTTTGATGCAATAGCAGACGACGCCACTAAAGTATTTGGTTTATTTAACGAATCCCACATGCAGTACGAAGCTGACCGCGCAAACGATGTAGCGGGCGAGCCTTCACTTACCGATATGACCACTAAAGCAATTGAAGTGCTTGGTAAAAACGATAACGGATTTTTCTTAACGGTTGAGTCGGGTCGAATTGACCACGCGCACCACGCGGGTAATGCATACAACGCGCTTAACGACACCATTGAGTTTGCTAAAGCCGTGCAAGCAGCGGTAGATAACACCAATCCAGAAGAAACCCTTATTTTAGTAACCGCCGATCACAGCCATGTATTTACTATTGCAGGCTACCCTAAGCGTGGTAATCCAATATTAGGTCAAGTAGTTGCAGTAGGTGCAACAACACCAAGCCTAGCCGCCGACGATATGCCGTACACCACCGTAGGTTACGCAAATGGCTTAGGTTTTAGAAATCTAGGCAGTGAGACCGATGCCGATGCAAGTTACACAAGTGCTGCTGTAGCAGGGCGTGTTGAGCTAAATGGCGTTGATACAACAACCCCAGGCTTTCATCAAGAAGCAACTGTACCAATGGGTTCAGAAACACACGCAGGTGAAGACATATCTTTACATGCTAAAGGTCCTGGTGCTCAGCTAGCACAGGGCGTAATTGAACAAAACGTTGTATTTCATTTAATTAATCAAGCTCTTGAACTAACTCAGCAATAATGGCGGCTAACATGAACAAATTAACGGTACTTTCTTTGGCAGTAATGGTCGCGCTAGCAGGTTGCTCGAGTGACGATAACAAAAATGAAAACAATATTATCGCAGTAGATAACGCTATTGCAGTAGGCTCTGAGCAGTGCATTAATGGCGGTGTAGAGACGCAAGTAGGCACAGATACCAATAATAACGACGTGCTAGACAGCGACGAAGTTAACTCAACTAATTTAGTGTGTAATGCACCTGCAACGTCGTTAACAAGCGAGCAGTTAGCCTCGCTCACTAGCAATACGTGGTTTAGTGAAGCACAAACAAAATTAGGTGCTGCACAAACAGCCAGTAGCAATATTGTTACTGAATCAGGCAAAGCTAAAAACGTAATTTTATTTGTGGGCGATGGTATGGGTATTTCTACCATAACCGCAGCACGTATTTTAGCGGGTCAGTTAGAGGGCGAAATGGGTGAAGATCACCAGTTAAGCTTTGAAACTATGCCTTTTTCAGGCTTTGTAAAAACATACAACGTAGATGCGCAAACGCCAGATTCGGCAGGCACTATGACCGCAATGGCATCGGGTGTTAAAACCGACGCAGGCGTTATTGGTATTGATGAAGCGGTTGAGCGTGGTAATTGTGCATCAGGCAAAGGGCACGAACTTGTTACCTCGTTAGAGCTTGCTGAAATTGCAGGCAAAGCAACAGGGATTATTTCTACAGCGCGTATTACTCACGCAACACCAGCTGCAACGTATGCTAAATCGGCAGAGCGTAACTGGGAAGATATCTCCGATATGCCAGAAAGTGCTGCAACGTGTGAAGACATTGCATCGCAACTGGTTAACTTTGAAGCCAACTTAGAAGCACGCTTTAGTGGTGTTGATGTAGACGGTATTGACGTAGTAATGGGCGGCGGTCGTCGTCACTTTTTACCAAAAGATGCCGCGTTTAATTCAGCCGATGCAGTAAGCGCTGTTGAAGGGGATCGAACAGATAACCGCGACTTAACCGCAGAGTGGAAAACGCAATATCCAAATGGCACTTACGTAATGGATCAAACCGGTTTTGATGCAATAAGTGACGATGCCACTAAAGTGTTTGGCTTATTTAACGAGTCCCACATGCAGTACGAAGCTGACCGCGCAAACGATGTTGCAGGCGAACCTTCGCTTTCACAAATGACCGAAAAAGCAATAAACGTGCTTGATAACAACGAGCAAGGTTTTTTCTTAACGGTTGAGTCGGGTCGAATTGACCACGCGCATCATGCGGGTAACGCTTATAACGCGTTAAACGACACTATTGAGCTTGCCAAAGCCGTTAAAGTGGCGATGGAAAACACCAACCCAGAAGAAACATTAATAGTTGTAACTGCCGATCACAGCCATGTATTTACCATTGCCGGTTACCCTAAACGCGGTAACCCAATTTTAGGTAAAGTGGTTGCAGTAGGCGCTACTGAGCCAAGCTTAGCTGCCGACGATATGCCTTATACAACGGTTGGTTACACCAATGGTGGTGGTTTTAGAAACCTAGGTAGCGAGACTGATGCCGATGCAGGTTACGCGTTTGCACCTGTTACAGGGCGTGTTGATTTAACTGATGTTGATACAACAACACCTGGTTTTCATCAAGAAGCACTGGTACCAATGGGCTCAGAAACACATGCCGGTGAAGACGTAGGCGTTTATGCAATGGGGCCAGGTGCACACTTGGTAACAGGCACAAACGAGCAAAGCTTTTTATTCCATGTAATGGACTTTGCCGCTGACTTTGTAAAAACAGCAGACGAAAAACTAGCGCAATAAATACCGCCTAGTTATAAATTTAGTTAAATATATCTAAATAAAAAACCCCGCCTACTGTGCGGGGTTTTTGTCATTAAACTGACATTTATAATCGTTATGTTATTGCCATAAACTTGAAATATAAATAAGAGATAGCTAAATGAAAAAAGCGTTATTAATAATTGCCACGCTTGTAAGTACAAGTAGCTTTGCCTCGCAATGTGATATTGATGCCAAGCAATTAAAAGCGGATTATAAAATTACCAACAGCCATAAAGCGCAGCAAAGTAGCGAGTCACTTACCCTTTGGCGAAACAACCAGCAAGTAGCGCATCAAAGTGAAGTAATAACCGAGCTTTGGCAGCACTTAGCCAATAATCAAATACGACCAATACGTTATTTTAATGCCCAGCAACGCGGTATTGAATATCAACCATCTGAGGTACGCGGCGTACAAAATTGGAGTGCTAAAAGTCAGCTGGTGGATAACCACTTAATCGAAAAAATGACCTTAGTAAGCACACAAGGCAAAGGCTGCGATGAAGTAAAAAACTATACACTGAGCGAAAATGGCAACGACTTTAACCTTGCCTTTATTACGCATTCAAAATTAGTTAAAACATTTAGTATTAGTAATAAAAAAAGCCAAACAAGTACATTGCTAAGCCTTAATAATGTAAACACTAATGAGCCATTAATTAGTGCTCAATTTGCACAGTGGGATCGCTTTCAAACCACCGACTACGCCGACATTGGCGATAACGAAGGCGACCCATTTTTAGCTAAAATGATAAACCTTGGTTTTATAGAGCACGGCGCAACTGGCTTTTATAACCAGCAGGGCGAGGCTATTCAAGGCGGACATCACCACTAGGTTTTTTAAATGTTGTAGCTCATAGCTGAAAGAATGACAGGCGGCTATGAGCTACAAGTTAGTATTCAAAAGTAGATTAATTTAAGCCATTCCCAACCAAGTAATACAACAAACGCTTCCCTATTTTTATAAAACACACACTATCAGCCGCATAATATTTATAGTTGGTATTAACTTATACTATTTGATATTAATAGAAGTTCACACAATAGGGACGTTTTGTGGAAGTAAGAAAATGTCCTGTTGTTCTACGACTAAAAATACTCTCAGCGCTACAAATGGAAATTTATGTACTTTAGTGAAATATATATCGATAATTTTAAAACTCTGAGAAAGGTTAAAATTCATTTAAATAATGAATTAAACGTTTTCACTGGTACAAATAATGCGGGAAAAACAACAGTTCTTGAGGCGCTAGCTCTATGGAATGAATGTTTCAGAGCATTAATAACTAAAGCACAAAAAGCAGACTCCAAAAATGATATAAGAAAAGGTGATTTTCGATTAGGCAAGAAAAACAATAATTATATTGATCATCGTTCTATTACATCTGTTAGAACTTCTAGGTATGAAGATATTTTTTATGAGATGGATGTAACTAATCAAATTGTAATTTCTGTAAAGCTTGTTGGTGATAATTTTGAGTTAAAAATTCCTATTCGTATAAAGTCAGCGAATGGTGGGAATTATCTAATTTATCTTGATCGGCATGATGAATTCGATTTTCCGACCTTTAATTCTAATCTAAATTTGCCGACTCCTTTTACAGCAATCTATGCTTCGCCTGTTGCTACACTAGTTTCAGATGAAAAATATGTTACACATCCGCAAGTTAACCAACAGATACTATCGAGAAAATCATTTTTAGTATTAAGAAATCGAATTGCTAAATTAACGCCATATCCTAATTATAAAGATTTTGAAAATGACGTTTCATATATTTTGTTTGAATCTCAACATAGTGTTGTATTTGAAGTTGTTGGTGACATAAATCAAGACGTTAAAGTAAATGTGAATGTGTATTTTGGAAATCAAAGTACGGCAAAAGATATTTCTTTACTTGGTAGTGGGACATTACAAATAATAGAGCTGATGTTAGCTATTTATGAAGAAAGATCTGACCTGAATTTAATTATGTTAGATGAACCTGATTCGCACATTCATAGAGATATTCAAAAAAGACTTATTGATGTATTGGTTCGTAATGCATTGAAGGCACAAGTTTTTCTTACCACACATAATGAAAGCTTGATTCGAGCTACCAAACCTAAAAATATATTTCATATTAGTGATTCTGGTGATGGTTTAAATACTTTAGAAATTAAGCCCATTAATGATAGCAATCCTGAAAGTTTAAAAGTCGGTATTCAACCATCTGGAAAATCTAAAGTTATTAAGGCATTAGGTAACAGTGATTCACTAGATATCCTAGACTGTTTAGAGGCAAAAAAAATTGTTTTTGTGGAAGGTGAAGATGATGCCCTTTTTATTAGGAATATATATGAAAAGGTAAGAAATAAGTCTTTAGATGATTACGTATTTTGGTCTTTAAATGGTTTAGATACATTCATCGAGTGCATAAACCACTACAAAGGCTTTTTCCAGATTATTGCAAATGGTCATGATTTGTGGAGTAAAACAATTTCAGTTATTGATGCTGATTATATGACTCAAAGTCAGAGGGAAAACTTGCATTTACAATTAAATCAGAGGGTTAGTTTGCCTTCATTCATTTGGGGTGAGTACACGATTGAGGCATCTATACTTTCAAATATAAACGCATTTTGTGAATTAATTCATAGGGCGCTGCTTGAAAATGGAGCTAACATAGAAATCGGAGTTGTGAGCCAAGAAGTTACTCGAATTGTAAATCAACACTGTATAGAAACATTAGGCTTACTTAATGAAAATGAGGAGCTGCAAAGAAAAATATCAGGCCAAATTTTAAATAGAAATCAGAAGTGGAGCTCCTGTGTTGGTATTAATAATTTATTTCCTGGCGGAGTTCAAAACCATCTAATTAACTATCAAAGCTATGCAAGACCTTTATTACAAAGAAATTGTTGCACGCATATGATGGGAAAAAATGATTTATCTGAAATAACCAATAAGATTTTTGAGCACTTTGGGTTGGATATTGATTACACGCCATTGTCAGTATTTGAGTATTTACTTAATTATTATGATAACTCAATTCATATAGATTCTTGGCAGCAACTAGCTAATTTCATAGATGGCAGATAACGTATTCTCTAAATTGAAAAACGTAGGTTCTATTTCATCATCATTAATTTTAGACAACCATATTTCATTCTGAGCGGTGCTATTAACTCACGTCAATAACACATATCAGTTTTTAGACACTACTCAAGATGAGCATCATCAGGCTTTTTAGGTTTACTCGCTACTTCTGTTAAACCGTTTTCGCAATCGCCGCTGTCGCAGGTATTTAAATCGCTTTGTGCTTGTTTATCTTGTTGCAGCACTTGTTTTAAATCTTCCATACGTTGGCGCACGGCTACGCCGTAGCTGGCGTCGTCGCCCCACAGCTCTGCAAGTTGCAGTACTGCAGCGCGGTCGTGGTCTCTAAACAGCTTACCTGCGCGCTCTGCATCTTGTTTAGTGTTACCTAGTAACTCGAGTGCTTCTACGGCAAGGTTAATAGCTGAGTCGACTGTTTCGCGGTTAAACGCATCTACTTTTAAATTAAGTAACTGATACGCATGGCGGCGGTCGATTGCGCGAGCAACAATTTTAAGTTGCGGGTAGTTTTTATGCGCTAGTTTAATTATCTCAATGGTTTTATCGGGGTTATCAATTGCAATTACTAGCATTTGCGCTGTGTGCGCGCCTGCGGCTTCAAGGAGTTCTTGGCGTGCTGCATCGCCATAAAATACAGTATTGCCAAAACGGCGTAGTAATTCTATTTGGC
Organism: Pseudoalteromonas sp. NZS71; assembly: GCF_015864715.1. Taxonomy (NCBI): domain Bacteria; kingdom Pseudomonadati; phylum Pseudomonadota; class Gammaproteobacteria; order Alteromonadales; family Pseudoalteromonadaceae; genus Pseudoalteromonas; species Pseudoalteromonas sp. NZS71. The sequence continues at coordinate 33,466 of NZ_JADYWS010000013.1, forward strand.
TAGGGCTGTGATCAAGTACGGTAATTTCGTAGCCTTGCGCGTGCAGTAAACGCCCCATAATTTGGCCAAAACGTCCGTAGCCCGCAATAATTACGTGCTTAGCGGTGCTAATTTGCTCTGGCTTATCAAACTCAGGCGGAGCACTGCTGCTGCGTTTTTGTATTTGCTCATAAACCATAAGTAGTAACGGCGCTATTAGCATTGATACCGCTACAACTAAGGTAACAAGGCTGGTTTGCTCGGGCGTTAAAATACTTAAGGTGGTGGTTACGCTTAAAAGTACAAAGGCAAACTCACCCCCTTGGGCAAGCGCTAAGGCAAATAATAACTGCTGTTTACTGTTAATTTTAAAGGTAACGGCAAGGGCAAATAAAATGCAGGCTTTAACTACAATAAGTAAAACCACTAAGCCAATAACAGTACTAAACTCGTTAAATAGCAGTTCAAAGTTAATTGATGCGCCAACAGTTATAAAAAACAATCCTAAAAGTAAGCCTTTAAAGGGTTCTATATCGGCTTCTAATTCGTGTCTAAATTCACTCTCGGCAAGTACAACGCCTGCTAAAAAAGTTCCCAATGCAGGCGATAAACCAATACTTTGCATAACCAGTGCAATAGCGACCACTAAAAACAGTGCAAAAATAGTAAATATTTCACGCATGTGCGTTTGGGCAATGTATCTAAATAACGGCGCCGATACATATTTACCGCCGGCAATAATAGCGGCAATAACCGCAACCGATACACATACTTGTTGCCATACAGGCCAGCTTGCAATAATCGAATCGCTGATTTCTTTTGTGCTAGTTTGCGGGGCAAATGCGAGCAGTGGCAATAGGGCTAAAATAGGGATAATTGCGATGTCTTGAAACAGCAATACCGAAAAAGCGTTTTGTCCGGCTTCTTGCTTTAGCCAACCTTTTTCTTCAAGGCTTTGCAGTACAATAGCGGTAGAGGAGAGCGCGAGCATTAAACCAATGGCGAGTGCGGTTTGCCAATGCATGGCAAAAAACCAATAACAAAATGCAAATATAGCCGCTGCCGATAACACAACCTGTAAGCCGCCAAGCCCTAAAATAGAGTGGCGTAATGTCCATAAACGCGAAGGTTGTAGCTCAAGGCCCACTAAAAACAGCATCATTACTACGCCAAATTCAGCGAAGTGCATTACATCGGTTTGATCGCCCACAACACCCAGCGCATAAGGGCCAATGAGTATGCCGGCAATTAAATAACCTAACACTGAGCCCAGTCCGACTCGTTTTGCAATGGGGACAGCTACAATGGCTGCTGCTAAGTAAATTAAAGCAATTTCTAACACGCGTTTATCCTAATAACATCAAGGCTTTTAGAATGGCTTAGCTGCTTATAAAATACAATGGATTATATGGCTCAAAGTTGCTTATTTATCAGTAGTTATAACACTAATGGTTATAACTACTGGGCTAAAAATAGCACCTTATGTTAAAGGGCTTATTTGGGGGCTAAATATTACAAATACTTATAATTGCTGAGCTTGGTTGGCCTGAATCAGAATGGTAAATAGTAATGTTTGAGCTGATTGTATTTTCAACGTTTGTTTCAATTACTGTTACTTCAAATTCGGCTGATGCAGGTAGGTCGATATCTAATTCGCTATCGAGGTAAGTGCTTCCGCTTTTTTGCAAAGTAAGTGGTTTTGTTTGATCAAAGCTAAATTGAAAGCTATCTGACGCTAAAAGTGTATCTACCATGTTAAAGCGTAGGTTAACTGTGTCGGGGCCTGAAAACTCAGCACACACAAATACCGAAACCTCAACAGCTTGTAAAACGGGCATGCTATTTTGGCCTATATCCACAGTAAAGTTGCTTTGCGTAATTGCTACAGAGTTATATTCCCCAACTGCAATCCTTTGATCTGCTGTTTTTATCGTTATTTTTTCACCTTGCGCTAAATTAACCTCTTCATCAAAAAAGCCATTTGTGTTGGTGCTGTACTGTTGTCCATTAATTGTTAGCTGTGCATTGCTTATAGCCGCTTTTTGCACATTAGTGAGTTGTCCTTTAATGCGACCGGTAAGTTGTGCAGAGTTAGTTACTGTAATTGAAAATTGCACACTTTTTGAAAAGCCATCAGCATCAGTTGCGACAACGGTTAGCGTGTAACTACCTGTCATATCGGCGATAAATTCGGTAATACTTTGGTTTGTATTGCTTAAACCGGTGCTCGAGCCTGAAGGGGCTGATAGCGTCCAAGCGTAATCGAGAGAGGTTCCCTCTGGGTCGTAACTTTGGCTTACATCAAATGTAACTGCATTGCCCACTACATCGTAGCGTGATTGCTCCCCCGTGAAGCTAATTACTGGCAATGCGTTTTGTATTACATCAATTGTTAGGGTTTTTGTGTCAGAGAACTGCACGCCATCGTTAGTGCGTAACGAAATAACCACTTGTCCCTCTACTGATGCGCTAAACGTTGGTTTTGATATTGTATTACTGCTAAGCGTTGCTTGGCCTTGCGACGAAATGATTTCCCATTGGTAGCTTAGTGGCTGGCCCTCTGGATCGTAACTAGTTGAGGCATCAAGTAAAACTTGTTCATCAACCGTTATGGAGGTTGCATAAGTTACCAAAGTAATAGGCTTTTTATTACTACTGGCGTGCAGTACTGAGGTTGCTTGGTTTGAGCTTAATTGCCCATCAGACACTGTAAGCACTACAACGTAGTCGCCTTCTTTATCGGCAACAATAGAGGGCGTTGTTGATGTGTTGTTAGTCAGTTGCGATGCACTATTTACAGGCTTGGCTTGTAACTGCCAGTTATAACTCAGCGTATCTCCGTCTGGGTCGCTGCATTGTTGGCACTGCAAAGTGGTTGATTCGTTTAACGTAATATCACGTTCGGATTCAAGTGTTGCAACTGGGGCTTTATTACTTGTGGTAACAGTTAAAGTAACTGATGCGGTATCACTTTCGTTTTGTTGATCGGTAACGGTGAGTGAAAGCGTGTAATCTCCAGCTGTTGACGCTGAAAACCCAGCGGTATGATTTTGCATGTTTGAAAGAGCTGGCGTGCTGCCCTGGGGTTTTGATGTAATTGCCCAGGCATAACTAAGCGTATCGTTTTTATCGGGATCAGTACTTTGGTTACCATAAAGTGTAACAACTTCATTTTGGGCAATTGTTTGATTTTCTACGTTTATAACCGCTTGTGGCGATGAGTTAGAATTAAGTGATTCACTTTTTATGAGTACGACAGTGCTTGCCGTATCACCTTGTGAATCAGTAACGGTAAGCTCAACTTTAAACTCGCCTATTTCGTCGGCAACAAACTGGCTTTTTACTTGAGTCGCATTTTCAAGCGTTGCATTACTTGCTACGGGCTTGGTAATAAATTGCCATTTGTATTGATTAATGGCGCCGCTGGTTGTGCTACTTTGCGCGCCATTTAAAAGCACAACATCACCTTGTTTAACGGTTTGTGTGCTACCTGCGTTAGCAATTAGTTGGGTATTTGCAGTAACGGTGAGTTGTTTTTGTGCAGGTGTGCTTGAAAGCTTGCCGTCACTCACGGTTAATACTAATTGGTACTCTTGTGCTTCAGATACCGAAAACTCAACGGTACTTTCGTTATTAACCGTAATCGGTATTTCTACTTGTTCGTTTTTGCTGGTTAATTGCCATTGATAGGTGAGTGCATCGCCATCGGGGTCGCTACTTTGTGCTGCGCTAAAAACGAGGGTGGTATTTACTTTAAACCCCGATTGCTCGGTGGTGATAACCGCAACAGGCTTTGTGTTAGTGCTGAGCGGTTTAGTTACTGTTTTGGAGTCTGAACCACCAGAGCCACATGCAACAAGCGTGAATAGAGTCGTGATTAGAATTAAGAGCTTCCATTTCATAGTATTAATATCCTTTTAATAAAGTCGAATACTAATATGTACCGAAATTAGCTATAAAGCAAAAAAATAAATCAAATAAGTACTTTTTATATTATTTTAGGAAATAGTTAACGTGAAACAGTGCTGCTTTTAAATAACTTATACTTTGAGAGGAGTGCTTTATGCCCAGATTGAGAGGGCATAAAGTATATTAAATGGCAGTTGAATAACGCTTAAATAAAGTTAGTCTGCTACTTTTACTGAACCGCTAATATTATCGATACTTACATCGCCCGAGCCCGACTCAGTAATAGTCAGCCCCTTTGCATGATTAACGCGAATATCACCCGAACCGTCTTCAATTGTTACGCTTGAGCCAATATGCTCAATGATCATGTCGCCAGAGTTATCATCAACATTAACAGCACCGCTTATATTATTGATTGTTATATCACCCGATCCATCTTCAACGTTTAGCGAACCGCTTATGTTGCTCACGTGCATTTCGCCAGAACCATCGTCAATAGTTGCATTGCCGGTTACGTTGTTTATATGAATACTGCCAGAGCCGTCGGTTAGTTCTAAATTACCTGCGATGTTTTCAAGGTTTACTTCACCTGAGCCATCGTCAACAGTTAGGTTTTTAGCACCGCTTATTGTTAAATCTCCTGAGCCGTCTTTTACATCAATATTGCTTTGCATAGCATTTATTAAAATGTCGCCAGAGCCATCATCAATATCTAAATTTAGATTACTTGGCACAGTAACCACTAAATTAATACTTGGAGATTGACCACTGTAAAAGCTAATACCATTACGGCTTTTATTTTGGGCAACAAGCTTTGCCTGTTTACCGTCTTGCTCGAGCGTTAGCTCGTATTCGTCTTCAATGTCGGCTGTGTAAATAGTGGCATCAACACTGATGCTGGTGGCCGTTTTTGAGCCTTTTATTTCAAGGCTACCTGCGCCGCTTAACACATTTAAATATTCTAAATTATTACTTGGCAGTGATAGCTGTTTAGTTTGTTTTACCGACGCAACGCTTGGCGATATATGAAATACACAGCCACTTAATAATAAAATGCCGCCAATAAGTGAAAGTGGTTTTGCAATACTTAATTGTGTTGATGAGCTCATGTTTAGTCCTTTGGTATTTATTGTTTGTATTTATATAAACAATATAGAGCAAAAATGAGGCCGAAATGTAAGTTATTGTTTTATATAGGGTGGTGTTTTTTTATGAAAGTTGAAATACTAATAAGTGGTTAAAGTAACTAACTATTAATAAAAAAGGATGCGCGATGCATCCTTTGTTTAATTTAGAAACTTTAACTGTGGTATTAATGTGCTCTGAAGTAGCTTATTTGTTGCTTAATTTTTTCAGCTAATGTCATTAGTTCACTTGCCGAATTTACAGTACTTTGCGTGCGAGACTCACCCTCTTTAGCGAGTTGGCTTATAGAGTGTAAATTTTGAGTAATCTCTGCTGCAACGGTGCTTTGTTGATCTGTTGCCTCAGCTATATTATTTGATGAGCGAGTTAGATCACCAATACTTTGAGTGATTAAGTTAAGTTGCTCTCCTGTTTTTTCGCCCTCTTCAGCTGATTTAATACCCAACTGACGGCTTTGTTCCATTTGTTTAGTTGCGGCGGTAACTTGTATTTGTAGCTGTTCAATTGTTTGGCTAATTTCTAAAATTGATTTTTGAGTGCGCTGCGCTAATGTTCTAACTTCATCGGCTACAACTGCAAACCCTCTACCTTGTTCGCCAGCTCTTGCCGCTTCTATTGCTGCATTAAGTGCTAGTAAGTTTGTTTGCTCAGCAATCCCATTAATTACTTCGGTTACTTTACTTATTTCGTTACTCGCGGTGTTTACTTTTTCTACAGAGTTATGGCTATCATTTAACTGTTGGCTTAGTTGCATTAAATCATTAACAACTTGGGTTAATTGTGTTCGACCTAATTGAGCTTCTGCATCAACTTGTTGGGTTCGTTGAGCGCCTTCATTTGCGTTATTGGCTACATCTTTAATGGATACTGACATTTCTTCGATGGCGGTGGCTATTAGATCTGTTTGCCCCATCATTGCATGTGCTTCTTTGCCGTTAGTGAGTGCAATTTTTTTGGAGATGCCCGCTTGCTTTTCCAGCTCAACTACAGAGTTTTGTAAGGCGAGTATTAGTTTTTTGAGTTCAACCGACATGCTGCTTACACTCGCGGTAATTTGGTCTATTTCATTTTCACTATTTGTGTTGGTATTTAAAAAATGTTGTGACAAATCACCTTTACCTAATGCATCAACGCTACGTGTTAACTGTCTTAATGGTTTAAGTGTTTTTACTAGCACCCAAAAAAGTAAAATTGAGATAGCAAGGATCCCCCCAACAGACGTTATGCTGTTAACTACCATTAGTTTTATGCTTTCTTCAGTGAGTTCGCTTTCTTTTACACGACCAAGTAAGGTCCAATCCCACCCAGGTACCGTTTTACTGTAAGCAAACATCGGGGTGTTATTTTCACTATTGTATTTTAATGACAGACCCTTTTTAATTGCCTCTAGATTAAGCCCATCAAGTGCTTTGGAGTTCACTTTTGAGTCAACTGCGGCCTCTTTACCCGCTATAACTACATCATTTGTATTTCTGAAAACAAATAAGTTACCGCTTTCTTCAATTACTATTTTATTAACAGACTCTCTCAGCGATGCCAGTGCATCGTTTATATTAAAACCTATGTATAAAATACCAATTACTTGGTTTTGTTTATTTTTAATTGGTTGGTAAACAGTCATATACTCGTTGCCGAATAATTTAGCGTAACCTTCATAGCTTTGACCGTTCATAAGAGGCTGATAGCCTGGGTGTTTTTTTCCTAGGTATGTGCCAATAGCCCGTTGCCCATCACTCTTTTTTAAAGAGGTAGTAATACGAAAAAAATCATCCCCATCTCGCATAAATACCGTGGCGTTACCTCCGGTTAATTTAGCGTAATTTTCAACAATATCGATATTGTTATTAACCTGTTCACCATCATGTAAAAGAATAGGAACCATAGTATCTACGACCATTACTTTTTGATCGCTTTTTTTAAATTCACCAGGGTACATACCTTTAAATACGGTCGCATTGCGTTTTGCTATTGCAAGTAGGCTGTCGTATTGGAGTTCTAAAAGATCTGAAATAGCGGTTATTTCAGACTTAATCGCAGTTTCACTTTTTTCAGAAAGTGTATTAGCCGAGATTAAATAGGTAGATAGTCCCACTAAACTAAAAATACATAACGTTAAAGTGAATGCTAGGGCACCAATTTGTTTTGATATTGACCAGTTTTTATAGCTCATACTTCACTCCAAAGAAAGACGGTATTTATGCGTACTTAGTTTAATTATAGGCGTTTTAAGTTGTTTTTTGATGACTTACTAGCAACTAAATTAACCTAATAATCAATTTATCATATAAAAAAAATTTAATAATAATAAAAAGTTAGCAATTTATGTTGAAGGTGTTATTGCTGAATTTATTTGATTATAGCTAGGATGGTTATTTTTATTACTATTTTTTAAATATAAAGAATCCGATATGGCATGCCATATCGGATTTTAATTTAACTCATTAAATTTAAATTTAAATTAAAAGCTGTAAGTAATATTACCGTATAAGAAACGCCCGTCTAATCCGTAAGGTGCATACGGTGTGTACGGGAATATTTGGCCAAAGTCAGAGTAACCAATGTTATCCACGGTTGCTTGTGGGTACTGATCGAATAAGTTGTTTGCACCAACGGCAAATTTCCAATATTCGTCTGGACGGTATGCCACTTCTAGGTCGGTGATCCATTTAGGGTCTAGGTATTCATCGCGATCGGCTGTAGTTGATATATCAGCGACTTCACCATAACGTGTGGCACGAAGCGTTGTTTGCCATTCGTTAAAGTTCCACACTGCTGATAGGTTCCATTTGCTATCTGGCGTGCCTTCTTCAAAGCGACCTACTTCACGACGTGCAAACACTACGTAGTCGTCACCTAGTGAGTTAAGCTGTGCTGGGTTGTCGTTTACGTGTGTTACTTCGGTATCGTTAAAGTTAGCAGCTACGTTTAGGCGTAAATCACCTAAGTTGTCTAAATCTAGGTTATAAGTGGCCACTATATCTACACCTTGCGTGCGCGAGTCGATAGCGTTGGTAAAGTAACGTACGCTTTCGGTGTTTAGCTCACCGGCATTTTGTAGTATTTCAACAACTGCATCGCCCTCTAGGTTTTCAGACAATACAATACGGTCATCAATATCAATACGGTATGCATCAACGGTTAAGCTAAAGCTCCCTTGAGTGTAAATAAAGCCAGCTGTAACGTTTACTGACTCTTCAGCATCTAATGGCTGGGCACCTAGCGCTTGCGCTGCTGCAGAATCAGTTGGGAATAAACCAACTTCAAATGGTTGGTTGTTTTCAAGTACGGTTGATATTTGGCGGTACGAGCTTTGCGCTAAAGATGGCGCACGGAAACCTGTGCTAATTGCACCGCGCAGTGATAGGTTTTCAGTAATGCTGTAACGCGAAGCAAGCTTAGAAGTAAATGTGTCACCAAAGTCGCTGTAATCTTCATAACGACCCGCTAAAACGACGTTCCAGTTTTCTGTTAAGTAGGTATCAAACTCAACAAATAAAGCGATGTTATGACGGCTTTCGTCAGTCGCACTTTCTGGTCCAAAACCAGCAAGTACTTGCGCGCCACCGGCTGCAATTGGGTTACCATCGCTATCAAGTGCGGTGATGTAAGACGCTTCTTCGCCTTCTTCTATTTTGTAGCTTTCGTGGCGATATTCAGTACCTACGGTAAAAAATACGTCATCAGGTAAGCCTAAATCGAGAGTGGTATTGGCCGTTGCGTTTACTAAAAACTGATCGTAAACCAATGCACCGTTGTCAAATTCGGTTGGGCTGTCGGCACCTAGTGATGTATTAATACTATTTACAACACCGAAACCAAAGTCGTTGCGGCCGTAGTTGGTACTTACATCCCATGTCCAGTCGTTAGTTTCGCCTTGTAAGCCCAATGCAAATGAGTAGTCTTGTACGTCTGTTTCAATTTGCGGTAAAAAGCCATCTGGGTACACTTCTAAAACGTTACGGCTGTCTTTTGCTCGGCGGTAAAAACCACCTGAATTACCTTCACGCTTTGAGTAGCTACCAAATGAATAAAGGTTTAAGCCGTTATCTAAATCGTAACCCATGTTGTAAAACAACGCGTAATCTTCAAGGTCTGCTTTACCAAAGCGGTGGTTGTAACGATCGATAGTAAATTCGCGTGGGTCTAGGCTGCCATCATCAAGGCGACTGTATTGTTCGCGAGGGTCAAAGCCTGAGCGTTGCGTTGAGTCGTTATCGCGGTATTCAATTGATACGTTTACAAAGCCGTTATCAGATAACGCAAAACCAGAGTTTGCGCTAACAGTGCGTGTCGCACCGTCGTTTACTTCTCTGTCGCCACCGGTATTAAAGGCTAAGTCGCCGTTTGCGTCTGCATAGGTGCTTTCTAGCTGAGATACACCAGCCATTTGAGTATCGTATTTACCGTACGTTACGCTTACGCTACCGCCTTCTGAGGCATCTTTAAGTACAATGTTAATTACCCCAGCAATTGCATCAGAACCGTACTGTGCGGCTGCGCCATCACGTAGTACTTCAACACGTTTAATTGCAGAGGTTGGGATCATGTTCAAATCAACAGCTGTAGAGCCTCGGCCAACAACACCCGCTAAGTTTAATAGCGCACCGGCATGGCGGCGCTTACCGTTTATAAGTACTAATGTGTGATCGGGTGCTAATCCACGTAAAACAGCTGGTTTTGCATGGTCAGTACCATCACCCATAGTGGCACTTGGGTAGTTAAAGCTAGGTACTTGGTTTGCTAGTATTTGGCTTATTTCTAGCTGACCCGTACTTTGCATATCACCGCTGGTAATAATATCTACGGGTACCGTACTTTCGGCAATACTGCGTAAGCTTCTGCGAGTACCGGTAACCGAAATTACTTCGATATTCTTTTCTGCTTGATTATCTTGCTCTGCGGCAACGGCCATAGAGTAAGGTGTGCTAAGTGCAGTGGTAACGGCCAAGCTAAGTGCTAGTTTATTTGCAGATAAACGCTTAAAAGTCATTAATTGTTCCCCAAGAGCTGCTAGTCGAAAAGGAGCGCATCATATAGAAGCGACTACCCTAGTGCAAAGATAAAAACTATCTAAGATATTCTAAGTTGTTAACACGTGAAGCTGGGGCGTGTTGCCTTGGTGATTGAATTTGCAGCAGTATGTTTGGCTTTTAGGCAAGGCAGAGCCTATGTAGTGTGGTTACTCCCCATAAATAGGCGATAACGCAGCATAAATGCCAAACATGCGCTGCCCTTTGGGTTCTTTCTAGGAACGATTAACTCTTTGTTACTCAGTTTTTACTTAGCCCACTAGGTTACAAACCTCGCGCCGCGATTAAATCGCTCCTAGATTGAATAAATTTCAATCCACAAAGGCCAACACGCCCCAGTGTTTACGCGCGATATAGGCGTTTGGATCGTTGTAGTTGCAATCTTGTGTCGAATGGTTGCGAATTCAAGGGAATTTTAGATAAAAGTTAGTAAGACGTAAAAAGGCCAAGCAAATGCTTGGCCTTTCAATTTTTTAAATTTAGTGATTTAAATTATTCAGGGGCAACTTCAAGCGTTGTAAATAATGCATAACGTCCTGCATCTACGCCTTCTTCATTTACGGTAACCTTGTTAGAGGTTTCGATTAGGTATAGGCCTGGTTCTTTCCACGTAATTGTAAACATACCTTCTTTATCGGTCGTTACTTTTACTTCGCCACGGTCGTTACGGTAGCGTGTGTCGCCTTTTAAAATACTTACTTCAATGCCTTCACCGGCAGATTTACCATCTTGTAAAAGCTGAAACTTAGCGCTTTCACCTACAAATAAGTCATTTGGATGCGTTGGTCCACTAAGCTCTAAGCCTAAACCTAACTGTGCAGGCTTTGAGGTGCCATTTCGGCTTACAAATGTATCTACTGTTGAAATAACCTTCGTTGTAGTTACATCTTTAGCGTTGCTTGGTAACTCGGCTTCTGTTTTTTTACCAAATACGCGCTTGCGCTTACCTTCTTCGTTTTTATAGAAGGTCATATACATTGGCTTTTGGGTCATTGCAATGTGGTAAGTGCCTTGCTCTGTTAAGCTTACCGCAGCTGAGCTTTTACGTTTTAAGTAATAAGCACGGATGGTTTCAGATACTGGCTCACCATTAGGCGCAAGTGCCATTAATAATGTGTCGTCGTACTCGGCGCCTTTTTCTTTAGGTTTAAAGGCTTTGTCTGGTGCAAAAATTTCGTTTGAAATACTTGCGTCAATCATTACGTAATGCGCTTTATCGCCTGATAAAGATGTATGCGAAGGTAGTAACCAACGTCCGTGTGCACTTGCTGAAGTTGACACTAAAGCAGATAAGCTCAATGCGCCGATTAATGCAGTTTTTAATAAATTAATTTTCATTATTTTTCCTTTGCTTAAATTCTAGTAATAAATAGGTGCTACTTAGTGCTTACAGTGACGAAACTTTGTGAAAACTCGTTTTTACCATCAATTGTAATTTTTCCCGACTTTGTTAAATCAAGCTCAACACGGGCGTAATCTCTACCGCCTTCTTCGCGTACAACTTCAATATTTAGTAAGTATTTACCTGGTTTTACTGGGTTACCGTCTAAATCGTTACCTTGCCAATTTATAGTGTAAGTACCCGCGCGTTTTGTTGCGCCGCTAATGCCGTCAAAGTTGGCATCGCTTTTACCGGCTTTACGCCACCATTGGCGTAAGTCTTTAAACCATTCTGCTTTTTGTACCCAAAGTGCAAGCGTTGTAACGTGTTTGCGCTCTGGTGTTTCAAGCCAAACTGCAACGTATGGACGGTGATACGGTTGTACTTCTAAGTCGGGAAGCGTTAATTCAACCTCTAGCTGTGGTGTTTGTGCATGCGCTGTTGTTTGAAAAAACGCAGCTACGAGCAGTAATGCGGCGCTTATAAATAATTTAAATTTAACCATTAAGGCACTCCTTTTATTTGTGGAACCCAACATAAATAAATAACCAGTGGAGTTGCGACTCCTAGTAAGGTTATCCATATTCCTGCTAAGCGTTTTTTTCTATTTTGAAACAAAATAATCATGCCGGTGATGGCAAATAAAATCATTAGTACGGCAGATATATCAATCACCCAACTCCATACTTCACCGCTGTGGCGGCCTTTATGTAAGTCGCCAATGAGGCTTAAAAAGCCACCTGTTTGGTAATCAAGGTTTAACTCGCCAGTTGTAAAATCAAGCTCTGCGTAAGCAAACCCAGCAGGCAGTGGGTAGTCGAGCATGACAAGCGCGTCTTCTTTTTCCCACTCAATGCTTTTTACTTTTGTAAGTGCATATTGCTCGGCTAAGTAAGCTTCTATTTCTGGGTAAAGCGTTGGCAAGGTATTTAGCTGCTCATTTGCTTTGGTAACTAGCTCAGCTGGAATTACCGCCGTTACTTGGCCGTTATTTTTGTCGTTTTTAAGCCAATCAATATGGTTGAGCACAATGCCGCTAACGCAAAATAAAATAAGCAAAAAAAACAAAGCTGTAGAAATATAAATATGTAGAGCACGGCTTGTGCTATACAAAGCCCGCTTATTAATAAACGACATAAAAACAGTAAATAAATTAAATTTACAACATGATAATGATTTGCATTAGCTATTACAAATTTACTTACTTATCTTTACATAAAAACTTTAAAACAGAGGTGGTATGCAGGTAAAAAATGAATATTTAATGCTTAGGGGGGCTGGAAGGTCTTAAAATAAGGTAAATCATTACCGATACTTCTATTACTGCAACTAGATAAATAACCCAAATAGGGGCGGCTGAATACAGTAAAAATATAAATCCAATTAACATGCCAATGGCGGCGTAGCATTTGGCTTTAACAGGCACTACTTTATGGGCTTGCCATTGCTGCAGAGTTACACCGTAACGAGGGTGGTTTAACAGCCATTGTTCAAGCGCGGGTGATGAGCGAGTAAAGCAGGTGAGCGCTAAAATAAAAAATATAGTGGTAGGCATGACCGGTAACACAATGCCAATAATACCAAAGGCTACAAGTATTAAGCCAAGCGCTTTAAACCATAAGTTTTTATAACAAATAAACACTGCTTTTATATTCACTTAGGCTCTTTTTAGGCGTGTTATGGTATCTCTAATTGTAGGCTAAATAGCTATTAATTCGAAGCTTAAAATCAATAAAAAAGGGCAAACTAAGTTTGCCCTTTTAAAAAATAAATGCGGTTAACAGTTTAGAAGTAGTAACCAATATTTATGTTGAAGCGACGTTCTGTATCGCCATCACCAATAATTGTTCCGCCAATAAATGGCTGGTTACGTGCTTGAATAAAGTCGAAGTAACTAAAGAAACCACCTGCAGCAACACTCATACCCGTTACGTTCATCCATGTATCTGCACTATCGTCAGACTTGTCATAAATAATGCCGTAATCGTTGTAAAATTGAATGTCGGTAACTGGGCCCCAATCAAGCGAGTAATTATAAGCAACGTTAAAGTTAGTCATAGTTGCTTCGCTAGATACGGTATCGTAATAAGCATACGCACCAACAACAAAACGGTCGCTGCTGTCGTCTAGATCGTAGTCGTATTCACCGTGTTGAAATTGGATATTCCAGTTGTTAATTGTGCTATCAACATGAAATGCCCATGCGCCGTAGTTACCTGCACGATCGTTACCGTCATGTAAGCCACCACTTAATAATGATACACCCACATCGGTAGTTATATTTTTGCTGTGCTCAATTTGATACGTCGCACGCCCGGCAAACGTATTGTATTCGCCTATGCGAGAGCCTGGTGCATCGTATGTATCTTCCTCTGCTGAACGACTACCAATAATGTCGTAAGAGTAACGATGGTTAATATCTGAAGAGCCACCGTCTATACCACCTAGCTCATCATTTTTGAAAAAGCCTAGGTCTAGTTTCCAGTTATCTTTAAGTTTACGTTTTACTACTACACCTAAATCAAAATCGTCTTCTAGACCTACGTAATAATTAGTACTGAAAAAGTAGCTGTGTGAGTTGTATGGGCCATTACCAAAAGGCACGGGTGCAATACCTGCTTGTCCTTCCCAGCCATCTGCAAACTCGTAACCTAAGTAAGCATACTTAACAACGGTCATGTAATCGTAAAAACGTACTTCACCGTTAAGTGAAATATCGTTAATTTCACCAGATACATTTATACGGAAAATATCAAAATCAAAATCGCCACCGCGATCTTGGGTATCTTCATCGTATGTGTTGGTGCTGTAATTAAAGCGTATTGCTCCACCAACTTTAATACCTTCATTTTTTTTCTCAGGTTCAGCTGCGGCAACTTCAACTACTTTTTGATCAGATTTTTTACTGATGTTTGCAACTTGTTGTTCGTGCTGCTTATTAATTTGCTGTTGTTTTGTTTTTTCATCAGCTAACTTATTTTCAAGCAATTGCATTTGTTGCTTTAGCTGTTTAAGTTGGCTTTGTAGTGTGTCTAGATCATCAGACGCATAAGAAGTGCTTGTAACACCACCTAGGACTAGTGCTAGTGTTAATTTTGAGAGTTTAGTCATAATAGCCGCTCTGCTTGTGATTAAAAAATAAAAAATTCAAGACGTCAAAAAACGCCTTACGTTTAGAGTAAGTACAAAACTATGTATTTTTTTTATTGTTTATTCTTTAGGAGCTTGAGTAAGTGCACCAACTTCTAGAAGGGGCGATGCATCTAATTTATCTGCATCCATCATCGCGGCTACACGCTGCATTGATGAGAGTAAAAGGCTCTGTTCCCACTCAGCAAGCGCAGAAAACTTTTCAATAAAGTGTTGTTGCAATGGCTGAGGTGCTTTATCAAGTAACTCTTTTCCTTTTTCGGTGAGGTATAAGCTCACTCTGCGTTTATCCATTTGACTGCGTACGCGTGTTACTAAATCTCTGCTTTCAATTCTGTCGAGAATATTGGTGACCGTTGCCGGGCTTAAATTTACGTTCTGAGCTATACGGCTCGCTGTTATTCCATCGGTTTTTTCAACTTCTTGCATTATAAGCAGTTGTGGCCCAGTTAAACCTGAAGTTTTATTTAGCTGCTTAGAATGTAAGTCAATCGCGCGGATCACTTTACGTAAAGAAACCAATAACTCGTCATATTTTTGCATTTGCTTATCTCATCGATGGGGCGGTAGTTTGCCGTAATCGCGAAATGTTACACATCAAATAAATTGAATTCAAACAATATATTGCACATTAGGCCGCTTTTGTTGGTTTTTAATAGTTAGAGCAGTAACTAATGTAAAATTATATTGTTTAAATTATAGTAAATTTTCTTAGCATCTTGTATGCATTAAGTTGCGCACAGTACGTATGTTGTGAATAATTGGCAAGTCTTATTGTATAGACTTTAGTATTATTCATTTACAGCTGTTAGTACAAAGTAATTGTTTGTGAGTTTACTGTATATGTATTAATCGGCAATGAACAAATTTAGCAATCAATATTTAATATCAATAGCGTATACTTTAAGCATGCATTATTGTTTCTGCACAAATATTAAAAATCTTTAGTATCAGTATTATAGGGGAAGGTATGAAATTATCGCCATCAGTTAGCATTGAGCAAAGCGAAACCGGTCTTGAGTTTATTAAAATAGCTAGCTCAAAGTGCGATGCAAAAATATTTTTGCAAGGTGGGCAAATTACCGAGTTTATCCCTAAAAATAACAAGCCACTTATATGGGTATCACAAGACGAAACTTATCAAGAAAAGGCAAGTATTCGAGGTGGTATTCCTATTTGTTGGCCGTGGTTTGGTACACACGCTAATGATGGGTGGCCTGCCCATGGTTTTGCGCGCACAAGCGTGTGGCAAGCTGATGAAGTACACGAATCTGATGAGAAAATTACAGTTAGTTTAAAGCTACCCATGAAGCTTGTTAATACAACGTATTGGCCATATCAGTCAGCATTAAAAGTTGAGTTTGTATTAAGCGATAAATTACAGGTTAGCTTAACGACCACTAACTTAGGGAGTGCGCCATTTAGCTTTACCCAAGCGCTGCATACCTATTTTCCTACATCAGACATTACAAAGACCCATGTAAATGGTTTGCAAGGCGCCCAATATATTGAGTTTAGCGAAGGGCCATTTGTACAAAACGATGTTGTAAGCTTTAATCGCGAAACCGACATGGTTTATACACAAGCAAATACAATGCAAACTATTAATACGCCAGAAGGTGTTATTAATGTGAGCCGCGAAAACTCAAGTTCGTGTGTACTGTGGAATCCATGGATAGAAAAATCAAAACGCTTATCTAACTTTGCTGATGATGAATATAAAACAATGCTCTGCTTAGAGGCTGCTAATGTACTGACAGATAAAGTAACGCTTGAGCCAAAACAAAGCCACACCTTAATAACCACCATTAGTTGGTAAGCTAGTCATAATTAAAAGCAGGAATAGGGACAAATAGTGTTTAACAATCAACAAATAATGGATTTACCAAAGCATAGTGATATTAGCTTTAAGCCATTGGCTGATAAAGCCTTATTACATACACAGCTTAGCTCGCTTCTGTTTTATATACCGCTAATTGGAGCGCTTATTGCTGTTTGTTATTTTAATGAAGCCTTTGCTAATAATGCACAAACGTATTTGCTAATTGGTATGCCTATTTTGGTGGCCGTATCTATGCTGTACAACATGATAAGTGTGAGGTTACGAGGTTTTGCAGTGCGAAATCATGACATTGCTTTTAAAAAAGGCGTTATTTGGCAACAAGTGACGGTATTACCTTTAGCGCGTGTACAGCATATGGAAATACACCAAGGGCCAATAGAGCGAAAACTTAGCCTTGCGAGTATTAAATTATTTAGCGCTGGTGGTGTAAGTGCCGATTTACAAATTAGTGGGCTAACCCATGATGATTGTAAAAATATGCGCCAATTTGTACAAAACTACCGCCAAGACGACGCAACTACTCAGGCAGCTTTAGTCGATGAGTAATACAACTATCGAAGATAAAGCGAGCCCTATTTACTGGCAGAAAGTATCGCCCTGGGCACTTTTATACTTTGTTGTGCACTTTAGTGTGCGCTTTGTAAAAGATGGCCTTTTAAACTTACTACCTATGCTTGTCGTGTTTGTTACTCAAGTAGAAAATAAGTTGTTTTGGGCACAGGTTGCAGGTGGGATTGCGCTAATTTCGTTGCTTATTTACTCATTTTTATATTATTTAAATTTTAAGTTTTGTATTAGTAGCGACAACGAAATATTGCTTAACAAAGGTGTATTTAAAAAAGAGCGACTTACGCTTAAATTTGGTCGTGTGCAAAACGTTAATATTGCCGAGCCATTTTATTTTACCCCCGTAAACTTAGTTAATTGTATTTTTGATGCAGCTGGCAGTGTGTCACAAGAAGTTGTTTTACCTGGCGTCACTAAAGATTATGCACAGCAAATGCGTAAACAAATATTTGATTTTAAAGCACAGCAACAGCAAGAAATACAAAATACTGAACAAAGCAAAACAGACATTATCGAAAACAGCCTAAGCATTAGCAATAAAGAAATAGCTAAATTTGGTTTAATGTCGAATATGGCTATTTTAGCAATCGCTGCTTTGGCCCCTTTTATAAACCTGATTGTTGATTTTTTAGAGAAGCAAATTATTGCGAAAGTAGAAGGCTTTTACCAACAAGAGCTTGGTATGCTGGCAAGTGCTGCTACCTTTGCGATGATCACCTTAATTGTTTTGTTAGTTTTGGTGGCTGTAATGCTATCGGTGACTATGTCGCTTATTCGTTTTTATAACTTTGAGCTTTATTTTAAAGGTCAAAAGTTTAAACGTATTGCTGGCTTGTTGGAGCGCCATCAGCTTTCAATGAGCATGGATAAAGTGCAATCTATTGTTATTAAGCAAAACCTAATGGGGCGATTACTAAAGCGATTTACCGTTGAGTGCTTGCAAGCAAGTAGCGGGGGAATAGCAGCCGGTGTTGCGGCTAAAAAAAATAAACAAACCTTGGTATTACCCGTATTAAATAGCGAACAAGTTGATAGTGTATGCCAATGGATTTACCCGTGGTTTAATAGTAAAAAACTCGCTTTTAAGCGCGCAGAGCGAGCGCTTTTGTATAAAAATTTAGGCTTTTATTCACTGTTACCGAGTGCATTAGTGTTTGGCTTTTGTTTTATTGCTGATATTAATACTTTGATAAGCCTTGGTGTTTTGGTGGTGTTTTCTGGCTTGGTAACTTTATCGTATCAGCGTTATGGTTATTACATGCATGAGGATAATGGTCGATTTTACATGGTTGTACGCAAAGGTATGGTTGGCGTTCATTACCGTGTTTTTGAGCTTTATAAAGCGCAAAGTGCACGCAGTATAAGCACGTACTTAATGAGAAAGTCAGGCTTAAAAAGCCTGTATATACAACTTGCTTCTGGCTTTGCATTTATGCCCTACATAAAGCAGCAAGATGCTGACTTTATTATTGATTTTACAATTAAGCAGATTGAGTCAGATACTCGCAGCTGGATGTAAACTCCCCTAATAAAACATGTGTAAATACACATTTGCACATGCTTTATTACACTTTCTTACTGCCCATGAAAGACATTTAATAATACCCTAGATGGTATTAAGGAATTCTTTTAGGGACGCTCATGAAAAAAACACTTATCGCATCAGCTTTATTACTAGTAGCACCAAGCTTTGCAGCCGATTGGCAAACTATTCATACTGAACATTTCAACATTCACTACAGTGTTGAGCATGCTGATTTTGCTAAATCAACTGCAACAGAGCTTGAAATAGTACGCACCAAAGTGCTTGAGCAGCAAAACAGAGCACTTGATAAAACAGTTGATGTAGTGGTGTTTGATCCCCTAAATGCAGCAAACGGCTTTGCGCTACCTACCTCAAGTAACCCTGTAATGGCACTTTTTACAACCCCACCACAATCCGACACAGTTATATCAAACAGCGCTGGCTGGCAGCAGTTGCTTGTGTTGCATGAATATATTCACTTAGTGCATTTAGCACAGCCTACACGCAATGACTGGCAGCAGAAAGTACGTGGTATATGGGATTTATACGACTTAACCTACAGTGATACGCCGCGCTGGGTAGCCGAAGGTTATGCCACATTGATTGAGTCTAAAATGACGGGTCGTGGACGTTTGTTTGATAACTACTCAGAGTCAATACTGCGAGAATTTGCTCAACAGGGCGCACTGCCAACCTATGGGCAGTTAAATGGCGAGCAGGGCTTTATGGGCGGCTCAATGGCGTATTTAATGGGTAGTCGCTTTTTAAATTGGTTAGAGAAAAACTATTCAGAACAAACACTCGATAGTGTTTGGGCGCGAATGCAAGGCGTAAAAACGCGGAATTTTGATGAGGCATTTAGCGGTGTGTTTGGGCAAAGTGCAGCCAAGCTATATCGCCGATTTATAGCTGAATATACCTATAAAGCAATGCAAATAGAGCAAGGGGAGCCGTTACTTAATAGTGAACTTTGGCTTGAGCTTAACTTATATGCAAGTAACCCAGTACTTTCAAAAGATGGTAGTAAAATTGCGATTGTTGAGCGAGATAAAGAGAGTAATACCAAGCTTATAATTTATAGCACTGATGACAACATTAAAGCGCAAGAAGAGTTTACTAAAGCGCAAAAAGAGCTACTCGAAAACGATGCACAAGATATTCCCGATACAGCGCCCAGTGTGTTTAAGCGCGAACAAAAACAAGTACTTAATCAAATTAACCGAGCCGGTATTGCAAATCCTCAATGGGTAAATAGCACAACGTTATATTTCAATGCGTACAGCAATGAAGAGTCGGGTATTTATAACAAAGTGTCTGACATATTTAGCTATAACACTGACACTGGAAATATTACACAACTTACCGAACTTGCTGGTATACGTCGTTTTAACGTAACCAGTAACGGCGAAACCTTGTATGGCGAGCAAATAAGAGATGGCTACTCTGAATTAGTAAAGGTTGATCTCAATACGCAAACCATCACACCATTATTTACAAAAAGCCTTGAGACAACTTACGATTACCCAATACTCAATCCTGATGAAACTAAATTAGCTTATTTATCAACATCATTAAATGAAAACTGGCAATTGTATATACAAGATGTAGGCGGCAATCAGCAGCAATTAGTACCTATGCCAAACGGGTATCAATATTTAAGTCAGCCGAGCTTTAGTCTTAATGGCGAGTCAATTTACTTTGTTGCAGGTTTAAATAGCGCTACTGATATTTATAACTACAACATAGAGAGTAAAACACTCACCAAGTTAACCCAAGGGCAAGATGCCGTTGCCCACCCAATTGAAATGGCCGATGGCTCGTTACTCTATTTTTCGATAACTGCAGATGGGCCAAATGTAAAAACACTGCCAAAAGCTATAAAAAGCACTGTAGTTACTGAGTTTGCAGCTAACAAAAAAGCACCGCTGCTAATAGTAAACGAACATACACTTCCAAAAGCTAAAATATATAAGCACGAAACTACAGAGCAAACAAATTACAACGTGCTCGACCAGCACGCTACTTTCGCGATTGGCTCCCAGTATTATTCGGCTTCTACCAGTTTGTTAGATTTAAGCATTAAAAGTAGCGACTTATTAAAGCAGCTCGACTTACAAGCGGGTTATAGCACTGATTTACACGATGGGGCATTGCACGGTGGTTATGTGCAGGCAAAATATAATGCGCTTGATGTAAAACTGAAACTTGCACTGTTTGACTACAATTTAGATACATCGCGCCAGTATCAGCAAAGTCTAAGTGCAGACATGGATGCCCGTGGTGGTTTTGCCGCAATAAGTTACCCCGTTAAATTTGGACAGTTAAGTTTAACACCAGAGCTTGCCTACAATTACACTGATTATAAGCAAAGCCATAAAAGTTGGACGCGTTTAGGTATTGCTCAAAATTGGCAATATGATCGTCAAGACTTTGCTATAGGCCAAAGTATTTATGCGAGTTGGTACGATGGCGGTAGCAAAAGTAATAATTGGCAAGGTTATGATTTAGCAGCAAAAATTTTTGGTAAAGCATTTGGTATTCCTCTTTATGCAAACTTTTCTCAAAAGCAACGTGACGACAGGAGCCTTGCATTAGGGGGCTTTAGCTCAAATCTTATTAATCAGCAGCAAAATAGTGAATATGTACTTTCATCTGAGCTGCCTTTTTACAGTGCAACTGCAAAGCGCTATCAAGGCTACGGTGGCGGCTTTAGCTTTAAAGAAGGCATGCCGTGGCTTTATTATAAGCAACATCAACTCGACGACACCGTATACGCACAAAGCTACGGCTTAAAATACCAAGGTGACTTTAGTTTTGGAATGGGGCCTGCAGGCGTAAATGATTTAACATTTAATATGGGTGTGTCGCGGGTTGAGGGCAGTAGCTTTGATGATGAAATGCGTGCTTGGCTGAGCTTTTATTATTCGTTATAAATATCAATTGGCTAAGTTACTTATCCATCTGCAAGGATAGTAACTTAGCTTGATATACATCGAGTTTTTGATTATCACGTTCTAGTTCAATTGCTTTCTCAAGTAAGGTTTGTGTTTGTTTAATATTACCTTGTTGATAGCGAACTTTTGCGAGTTCCAAGTATAGCTCAGCAATGTAAGGCGCTTTAGTAATAGCTTGCTCAAGGTGTGCTTTAGCCTGATGAGCGTGGCCAGCTTGTAAGTCGTTTTTAGCGATTACTAGTAATTCGTATGGGTCTTTTTCTTTATTAACTAATTGTGAAGTGAGCTCTTTAACAAGCTCTTTGTCGCCTAATTTTTTAGCTAAAAGCTGATAGTTGCTGATTAAATTAATGCTTATTTCATTATTACTAAGTGCTGTTTGATAGATGTTTTTAGCGCTTTGTAAATCACCAGTCCGACGATGCAAAATGCCCGCTATATTAAATAATTCAGGATCATTGGGAGTGTATTTGTTTGCTTGTAAAATAAGCGAGTAAGCAATATCCAGCTGTTTGTCTGCTAGCGCTGTTGCAGCTAAATTACTGTAAAACTTCGAAACTAAATCGTTATAATCTGCACTGCTTGAATAAAAACTGCGACGGGTAGGAAAGTAGTCGATTAAGGTGCCCGCTCTGAAAAATTCAACAATATTATCATCTTTTTTCTCTACTTTTGGGGCGTATACTCTTGTTCTAAAGTGGCTTGCTACATAAACAACATTATTTTCTTTTGCGTATACAGGCTGACTTGTTACTTCTTGAAAGCTCGTTTCTAGTCCGAGAGTTTGTGCATAGCTTTGTGTTAAAACAGCTAAGCTAATACAGTTGCCTTGCGAAAGTTTTAAGGCTTGGGCTGAAGTAAGTGTATCGCCGTGGTATTTAAAGTTAGCTAAGTTGCTTTCGAGGTAGTTGTAAATAATGCGGTCATGACGGATTTCAGACTGTTTTTGTTTTTCGGCATAGGCTAAAAATTTTTCTTTTTCAGCATTTGGCAGCTCGAAAATACTGTACTCAGAAGGAGTGTCGAGTTTATTAAACAAAGAATGGTTTAATAGTTGTTCAAGCTCTATTTGTTGTTCTACTTGCTGAACCTTGGTTGTGTTACATCCAACTAAATATAAAAAAGTAATACAGACTGCTATTTTATAAAACATCATAAACCCACTCCTTTATAAAACATCATAAACCCACTCCATTGTTAAATTTTACATTACAATGTGGTGGGTTTTTAATCAAGCACTTGCTGTACTGCGTTTACTTAAGCGGTTTTTTTGTGATTGTTTTTTACGTTTTCGGCGAGTAAACCATAAGTAAAAACCAGTACCTGCTAGCCACACTGGGCTTAAACCAATTACGCACCACAGTATTTTACTTATTAGCCCTGCAAAGTAGCCAAAATGAAGCTTTCTAAAACTATCAATTACCTGCCAGCCAACGCCTACTTCGCGAATATCCCAGTTAGCTATGTGCTCGCCTGTTAGCTTGTTATAGCTAACAGTATTGGCATACTCACTAGCAAGTGGGTTGGCGGTATCGACTTCGCCGAATAAGGTAATGTTTTCGTCAGGCTCGAGTGGCATAACTAAAAACGTGCCGTTAAAAGTGGGTATTTGTTTTTTACTGTCATTGAGTATGTGTTGAAATGAAATATCGCTACTGTGTAGGTTTTTGGTTAGTACAAAGTGCTCTTCCTCTGCGTGTTCAATAACTTCGTGATACCACACCGCCCAGTTAAAGTAGCCACCTGTGATAGCTAAAATAATAATGATGGGAGATCCTATAACCCCCGTCATTTTATGAATGTCGCTAAGTACAATTTGCAGTGTTGCACGCCAGCGCACACTAAATAGACGCTGCCAAAATTTACGATAAATAATAAGCCCAGTAATACCTAATACCAATAAAAACAGAGCAAAAAAGAAGCCTAGTACAGTGCCTGTTTGCCCTGGCAGGTTTTTAAAGTCGTTCAGTAAAAAAGTGTAATGTAGTTCTAAAAACCAATCGGTAAAATAATGGCTGGTACCAACAGGTTCAGACAAAATGTCACCCGTATACTGGTTTAAATGAAACTTATACCATTGCTCTGTGCCGCGTTTGACTAAGTAAACCCGATCAGCTGTATCATCGTTAAATATTTCCCAACTACCTACTACATATTCAGGGTAAGCATGCTCTGTTTTGGCAATTAACGTGTCGATTGGCATGCGCTCTGGCAGTGCATTTACAACAAAGTGGCTGCTTGGCATAAGTAAGCCATCTATTTCACTTTTAAAAACTAATACGCTCCCTGTAATACTAATAACAATCAATGGAATGATAGCTATTAGAGCGATCCAACTGTGAATTTTAAAAAGAGTTTTTCTCATAGGTAGTTTTATATACAGCAGCTAATGACTTGCGCATGATAACAACTATCATTTTTATTTAATAGTTTAGCGGTGAGGCTTTCTATTAAACCGGTAAACCGTGAACTTAATTCTACGGTTTTTGTATACCTAGCTTGCCAGTACCTAAAACAAGAATATCTTATTTAGTTGAGTTAAATTTACGCGGCTCTACAATGCCGCGCTCATAGTAAAAGCCTTTTAAAACAAATGTTTATTAAATGTTTTTATTTCTGCTTTTAATTAACATTTATGTAACGAGCGAGGTTGCTTTGGCGCATTATTTGCCTATATTGTCTTCATTTATTCTGGTTTTTAGTTTTTTACCATTACTAAACAAAATTCGAAAAAATCGTAGTGTCTCAGGTTTATCACTATTGATGATGACGTTTGGGTTAGCACAAAGCCTTTATTTTATAACCTACAATATTTATTTTGAGCGTTTTTATATTGCGTTACCATTTATTGTAACCGGTGCGTTAAGCGGGCTTATTTTATATTTTTTTGCACGTTATAACGCAGCTAAACGAGAACGTGTACAGCTGGTTACTATGCTAGGTTTTTCGTTACTGCCTTTTTCACTGCTTTTAAATTCAAGCCTTGATACTGCAACGGTATTAAGCGCTTTAACGTATGTTGGCCTTGTGATGAGTTCGGTACGTGTTATGCCGCAAACTTATAAAACATTGCGTACGGGTAATGTGAGTAATTTAAGCGCGCGCTACTTTAGCTTGCAGTTTATTGCTGGTATTTGCGGCTTAGTTGTTGAGCTTACAACAGCGGCTCCAAGCACGGCGCACTTACTTATGTTTATTATGCTGTTGCTTACCAATGCTGTGCAATTTGGTTGTATGCAATATTATAGAATGCGGCCTGTAATGGCTTAAAGCCAAAATAAAAGTGCTAATTTAGTTTAGGTATGGCAGTTTTAAGCTATTAATCATTACAAAGTTTAAACAATGCAATTAGCTATTCATCAAATTGATGCGTTTACGAATGAGTTATTTAAAGGTAACTATGCGGCAGTGATCCCACTAGAATCGTGGTTAAGTGACGATTTAATGCTAAAGATTGGCGCTGAGAATAACGTATCTGAAACTGCTTTTACTTGCCTGCAAGACGATGGCAGTTTTGCTATTCGTTGGTTTTCGCCGTTAATGGAAATCGATTTTTGTGGTCACGCCACACTTGCGGCTGCCTATGTTTTATGTGAAGAGCATAACATATCGCAAATTCGCTTTATTGCTGATGCGGTGGGCGAGCTAATCGTTAATAAAAACGCTGATGGTAGCTTTGCAATGACCTTTCCAAAACAAGCACCGGTTGAAGTGCAAAATGTGCCTCAGCAACTACTTGACGGCCTGTCTATACAACCGAGTAAAGTGCTTAAAAATCGCCAAGCCTATTTTGTTATTTATGAAAACGCCGATCAAATACTTGAATTAAAGACTAGCTCAGAGCTTTTAAAAACACTTTATCCACTTGATGTAGTGGCCACTGCTGCAAGTGCTGAATATGATTTTATATCTCGTTATTTTTGGCCTGCAAGCGGTGGCGACGAAGATTATGTAACAGGCTCTATTCATACTGGCTTAGCACCTTACTGGGCGCAGCAATTGGGTAAAACTACGTTAAGCGCTTATCAGGCTTCAAGCAGAGGCGGGCATTTACTATGTGAAGTGGGTGATACAACCGTCACCTTAACGGGGCATGCTGTAAGGTATTTAAAAGGCACTATTTATATTTGATCTGTGAATTAAGTTATAAAAAAGGCCACGTTAAACGTGGCCTTGGTTTACTCAATTAGCAGAGATATTTTACGCTTCTAGCGCTTTTGCAATTAAGCGATCAATATATTTTTTATGCGCTTTAGTCGCAGTATCTGCACCCCAAGCAACACTGGTATCGGCTATTTGAGTTAGCTGATATAACGCAGCTGTTTTAGCTAAGTTATCGTATTTACTTGCTTTGCCAAGACCTGCAATTGCGATTAGCTGATTAACATACTCAATTTGTAAGTTGTGACTAATAGAATTTGTGTCTTTGCTTTTCACAAAAATATTAGCGGTTAAATCTTGCATAAACTGAGTTAGGCTATATTCATTGCCGTACAAAGCAGTATCAGAAATACGCAGTAATACGGCTGGGTGTAATAGCTGCGCAAGTACAGATTTTTGCATACCTAAAATCATTTTGTGTGCTTTAGGGTCTTCATTTTTACCAAAGTGATTAAAGCCACGACGTTGCAGTTGCAAGTAGCTATATAGAGGTTGCATGTTTTGTAGTACGTCTGGTGCAAATACAAACTTTGCGAGTATATCCATCGCTTGTGTTTGACGCTCAAGAGATACCGGTGTAAATGGTTTATCTGCGTTTGCATCACCCACTACAGCACGCTCAACGTACACACCACCAATCTGGCGAGAAACAACACCCGCTTGAGCTCGGTACTGACCAAACAAGCTATTAGCAGAGGTAACAAGCTGTTGGTAAGACTCGCCTTTAACTGTTGCTTTATCTTTTAGCTCAGTAAATAGTTTATTAATTAGCGCCATACGATCTGCGCCATAGGCAGCAGGGTTTGACGACAAATCACCAATCATTACACGTGGATCGATATGGCGACCTGGTGCGCGCATATCGTCTGCATCGTTACCAAAGGCAAGGGCATGTTCACTTGAGCGAGCAAGTATTTTTTCAAGTCTAGCTTGCTCAGCAGCTTCATCTGCAAGTGCTACGCTGTAGCCGTAGTTAATTGCCCAATCATCGTAAGGACCTGGTTTTGTTTGAAAAATATCACCTTGCTGCATACCAATTGGGGCAATGTTAGCCGGTGCATAATCCATAACAGAACCGGTTACTATGCCTTGGGTTTTGTTTTTGTCGTGTACTTCTTTTTCATCCCACAAAATAGATGATTTCATATTGTGGTTAAGACCTAAAGTATGGCCAACTTCGTGAAGTACCAATTGCGTTAGACCTTGGCGAAGCATTTCTTTATCTTCAATTTTGTCGCCGCTAGCAAGACCTTTGGCAAGCATTAGATTTTGTTGAATCTCATGCCCTAGTGAGCAATTTAGCTCACCGGTATTTGTTGTTTCACCGTGGCTCATTGTTCCTTGAGTGAAAAGTGTGTCGTAAATCCAACGGTTTTTCATAAATACAAACTCAAGCATAATGTCTGAGCCCAGTATTTCGCCTGTTAATGGGTTAGCAAGTGCTGGACCGTATCCGCCAAATGGAGGCTTAGGTGACGAAGTCCAACGCAGTACGTTGTAATTAATATCGCCCGCATCCCAGTCTGCATCATCAGGTTGTACTTTTACCTCTAAGGCATTTTTAAAACCGGCTTTTTCAAAAGAAGTATTCCACGTTAAAACAGCGTCACGAATAGTATCGCGCCATTGGATAGGTGTGGTGTTTTCTATCCACCAAGTAATTGGTTTTACTGGCTCTGAAAGTGCTGCACTAGGATCTTTCTTTTGTAGATCCCAACGTTTTATAACATCTTCATAAGGTGCCCAATCGGTAGATGTCATTTGATCAAATTGATTTGTAAAATAACCAATGCGCGCATCGTCCATACGTGGTGCGTAGTTATTGCTAGGTAGAGCAACAAACGAGTGCTGAACTTTTACAGATACGCTACGTGGGTCGCTTACTGCATTTGAGCCACGTACCGTTGGGCTTGGGTTAGTAAATACGTAATCAACAACCACGTCTAAATTATTAGGGTATGGACGCTGTTTAATAATGCGTGATTTTTTATCGTCTAACTTGCCTACTTTAAAGCGCTTTTTAGCGTTTTTATCAGCTGGATTTGGCGTAGGTGATACTTTATGAAGTGCTTCGCTTAAAAATAACTTATTTACGTTGAATGCTATTTTACCGTCTTCTTCTTTTTCTATTTTAATGCTCGCAAGTACCGCTTCACTAATATTGGCATCACTCGCTTTTGAAATTGCACTGTTTTCGTCAAATTTATAGCGAGGTGTTTTGCTAATGATATCGATACGATCAAAGTATTTTCTAAATTCAATTAACTTAGTTTCACGGTACGAACCACGATAATGGCCTGCATCTGTAACGCCATCGACAGTGTGCGCAAAATATACAAACGGCGTATTAAGTTGGGACTCGTTAATCACCATAAGGTGCTTACCGGTTTTTTCATCTTGATAAAGGCTAAATATACCGGCAAATTCGGTTTGTCCTTTGATCATTTCGCTAAGTGTTTTTGGCTCTTTTTCGTCTTTTTTATCGGCTGCAAATGCATGGCTGCCAAACGCTAAGCTAAGCGCAAGGGTGATGGTCGTTAATTTCATTTTGAGACTTTTAATATTTGTTAATTTAATTGGACTGTACGTAAATTAATTTAATTTCGCACATCTTCGCGACGAAATTTAAGTGTACAACGCTAATTAACTGATATTAATAAACAAAAGTTTGTAACAAAATATAACGAATGAGGTGAGCTGCATGCAAAGTTATTTTTATAGCCCTAAATAGCAGTGGTTTATATGTATTTGCAACAGTTGCTTACAAATGTCACCTTAATGTTTCATATGGCTCTGGTATTATGACGTTAATAGAATTTTGGGGATAATAGGATATGCAAACAAATTCACTTAGATGGGTTTTTCCATTTGTAGCGCTAATTGTTGGTGTTGTTGGCTTTATGGGAATAAATGCCATTGCACAAGAGCCAGAAAAAAAAGAAGTAATTGATACTCGTCCAACAGTGCAAGTTGAGCCAGTGGCTGCAAACGATCATCAAGTTATTATTAATAGCTACGGTGAAGTAAAGCCTCTTGAAAGTACACAGCTTTCGGCGCAGGTGTCGGGTGAAGTGTTAAGTTGGCATCCTAATTTTGTAGCCGGCGGCATCGTTGCTCGCGGTGAAACGTTATTCACTATCGAAAAAGACAACTACGAAGCAGCAGTACTTGTTGCAGAGGCAGAAATTGCTCGTGCACAAGCAGGCTTAATTGAAGAGCAGGCCCAAGCTCAAGTAGCCGCAGATGAAGCAAAGCGTTTTCCAAGTAAAGCGCGTACCGACTTATTTTTACGTAAGCCTCAAGTGTTAAGTGCGCAGGCATCTGTAAAGTCGGCGCAAGCTGCATTAAAACGTGCACAACGTGACTTAGATAATTGTGAAGTAACAGCCCCTTACGATGCATTGGTTATTAGCCGAAATGTAGGTGTTGGTCAATTTGTCACTATGGGTTCGCAAGTTGCTGAGCTCA
This sequence comes from Pseudoalteromonas sp. NZS71, assembly GCF_015864715.1. Taxonomy (NCBI): domain Bacteria; kingdom Pseudomonadati; phylum Pseudomonadota; class Gammaproteobacteria; order Alteromonadales; family Pseudoalteromonadaceae; genus Pseudoalteromonas; species Pseudoalteromonas sp. NZS71. The sequence goes on from NZ_JADYWS010000013.1 coordinate 62,579, forward strand.
ATAATATTGAAACTGCTGAAGTGATTATTCCTATAGCAGGGTTCGATAGCGTTTTTTTGCCAGAACGTATTAAAGGCATTACCGCAACGATTATTCAAAAAGGTCTAAACAGCTTCACGCGTGAAGGTGTAATTGACCGCGACCTAGGGATTGTTGATAACGCTACGCGTATGAGCAGTCTAGTAGTGCGTATAGAAGACCCATACGGTCTTAAGAATATACAACCAGCCATTAAGTTTGGCAGCTACGTACAGGTGAATTTTGCAGGTGCAATGCTTAATAATATTTACCGTTTACCGCAAGCTTTGGTTAACAACCAAACTGTGTGGGTAGTAAACGAAAACCAAGAGCTAGAGCCACGTAAAGTAACGGTTATTCGTGAAGAGGGTGAGTATTTTTATATTAGCAGTGGTTTAAATGCCGATGACAAACTCGTTATTACTTTACCTGAATACCCGCAAAAAGGAATGCAGGTTAAAATTGCAGGTGTAGCTGCAAAACCTGAAAGCTCAGAAACGAGCACTTCAAACACGCAACAGCTGTAGGGTGTAATAGTTATGAGCGAGTCAATACAACAAAAACAAACAGGGCTAATTGCCTACTTTGCTAATAATTCAGTAGCCGCTAATTTAATGATGTTTTTTATCATTATTATGGGGGCTATAAGTTACTTTACGATTCAGCGTCAAATGTTTCCTAATGTAGAGATTAACTACATTAATATTGAGGCTAATTACCCAGGTGCCTCTCCTCAGGAAATAGAAGAAAGTATTCTTATAAAAGTTGAAGAGTCACTTAAAGATATAACCGAAATTAAAAAAGGCGTGTATCGCGCATTTAGAAATGGCGGTACAGCAAGCCTGGAAATAAATACCGATGCAAAACTTACCGATGTGCTTGATAAAGTAAAGTTGCGTGTTGATGGCATTGCGACTTTTCCGGCGGGTATGGAACCGGTCACCATAAGTCAGGTTGAGTTTAGGCAAGACGTAATAGGTATGACGCTCGTTGCTGACTTACCACTTACAGAGCTTAAGCCTATAGCAAACCAAATAGAGGATGAGTTACTACAGTTATCTAACGTGTCGTTAGTGGTAAACGATGTTCCTCTTGATGAAATAGCAATTGAAATAGAGCCCGATACGCTGCGTCAATATAACCTAACCCTTAGTGATGTAATGAATGCAGTGCGTCGTTATTCAGCTAACTTTTCGGCGGGGCAGCTAAAAACAGACGCAGGTGTTATTTCTGTTCGCGTCGAGAATCAGTTTTACTCGGGTGAAGAGTTTAGGCAAATTCCGGTAAAAATTGGCGAGTATGGCGCTAAAGTTTTACTGCAAGATATTGCCGTGATTAAAGATCAATTTATCGAAGGTGAGCGCTACTTTAAGTTTAATGGCGAAAACGCGGTGTATTTATCGGTTAAAGCAACGCAAGAGCAAAACATGATTCCCGTTGCGGATTCGGTTAAAGCGTTTATTGATCAAAAAAATAAGCAACTACCGCCGGGTATTCGATTAGAGCCATTAATGGATATGACCTACTACCTAAATGCTCGCCTTGATATGATGAAAGCTAACCTGTTTCAAGGTGCAATTTTGGTGGCAATTATGTTGTCGTTATTCTTACGTTTTAAACTAGCGCTTTGGGTAATGATTGGCTTACCTGTTTGTTTTTTAGGGGCCATGATGATGATGCCACTATTTGGCATTAGCATTAATATTATTTCGTTATTCGCTTTTATAATGGTGCTCGGCATAGTGGTGGATGATGCCATAGTGATAGGGGAAGCTGCCTACACCGAAGTTGAAAAAAGCGGCGGTGGTGTAGAAAATGTTGTGCGTGGTGCTAACAGAGTTGCGACCCCTGCGACCTTTGGTGTGTTAACAACGATTGCTGTATTTGCACCATTCACAATGTCGAGCGGGCCAGAAAGTGCCTTCTTTTATGGTATAGCCGTTGTGGTAATGCTGTGTTTAGTATTTAGTTTGATTGAATCAAAGCTGATACTGCCAGCTCACATTGCTCATACGCACTTTTCGCCGATTAAAAAAGGTGGCTGGCGCGATCGCTTCAATACACGCTTTTTTGGTTTCGTAAATGGCCCATACAAACGTTTTATTGCTAAGTGTGTTGATTGGCGCTGGACTGTTTTGTTTGCTTTTATTGCAATGTTTATAATCAGTATTGCACTTATTACGTCTAATAAAGTACGTACAGTTCCAACTCCTAAAGTGCCGCACGACTTTCCACAAATTCAAGTAGAAATGAACGACAACGTTTCTGACTTACAAACCATTGCTGCTATTCGTGAAATAGAAGCTATGGTACTTAGAGTCGATGAAGAGACTGAACGTGAGTTTGGTCAAAAAATTATTCGTGATGTATTGGTATTTAATCAAGGCAGAACCGAGTCGCAGTTACTAGCTCCATTAGTTGACGAAGATTCACGTCCATACAATGCATTTGAGCTTTCTCGACGGTGGCGTGAGGCTATGCCGACTATTGCTGGTATTAAGTCGTTAACTATTCAAGACGATGTTGGTGGCGGCGGTGGTAATGGCGGCGGCGAGTTTGGCTATTTACTGTATGGCTCAGACATAGATACTTTAAATCAAGCGGGTCGTCGTTTTATTCAATTACTTCAACAGCAAAAAGGATTGTTTGATATTAGCTCAACCATAGATCCTGCGAGCAAAGAAGTGCAAATGAGCCTTAAACCTGTTGCTTACGATTTAGGCTTAGATTTAGCCGGTATTGCAAATCAAGTGGGTGCTAGTTTTTATGGTGGCGAGGCACAGCGTGTAATCCGAAACGGCGAAGAAGTACGCGTAATGGTACGTTACCCTAAGCTGACTCGTGAGGCATTTTCATCGCTTAAACACACCGTTGTTACTACCCCACAAGGGCGAGAAGTACTTCTTGGTGATGTAGTAGAGCTAACAGAAACGCCAGGTATTAGCTATATACGCCGCGAAGGTGGTTACCGTACCGTGTATGTTTATGGCAATATTGATGAAGAGCAAATTGAGCCAGGCGAAGTGGTTAAGCAAGTAAAAGAAAATCTACTGCCACAGCTAATGGAAGAATTCCCAAGTGTTAAATCAGAGCTTGGTGGCGCAATAGAAGAGCAGCAAGCTCAAGCTAATGAGCAAATAATGTTTTTTATTGGCGGAATGATTTTAGTATACATACTGCTAGCTGTGCCGCTTAAAAGCTATTCACAACCGCTTATTGTAATGTCGGTTATTCCGTTTAGTTTAACCGGGGCTATTTGGGGTCATTACTGGTTTGATTTAGATATGAGCTTAATGTCGGGATTTGGCTTAATTGCCGCAGCAGGTGTTGTTATAAATGATTCACTTGTAATGACAGATTATGTAAACCAAGTTCGCCGCGAAGGTGTTAGCGTTAAAAATGCAGTAATAGAAGCTGGTTGTGCCCGCTTTAGAGCAATACTATTAACGTCTATAACAACCTTTGCTGGTGTATTACCTATTATGTTTGAAACAAGCCTGCAGGCTAAGTTTGTAATACCTATGGCAGTAGCACTTGGCTTTGCTGTTATGTTTGCAACGTTAATAACGCTTATATTAGTACCGTGTTTATATATTATTCTAGGCGATATTGGTGCGTTATTTAAGCGCCCTTTTAAAAGCCGAGCTGCTAAAGTCTCGTAAATATAAAGCATAAAAAAAGCACTGACCGTTATTAACGCTCAGTGCTTTTTTATTATCTATTTATTGTTGTTAAACTGGCTACAACAATAATTAATCTTTAAATTGCTTATGGCAATCTTTACAGCCTTTAGCCCATGCGCCAAAAGCTTTACCAATTACGGCTTTATCGCCCGATTGGGCTGCTAACGCTAGCTTATCTGCATTTGCTGCAAAAGCATTCGCTTTTTCAACAAAGGTTGCATTTTCGGCCCAAACAGCAGCAAGTGCAGCTGTATCGCCTTTATCTGTCCCTTCGTAAAACGCTTCCCATGGCATTTTTGAAAGTGCAGCAGCGTTGTTAGCACGCATTTTAAATTGATCTGCGTCAAAAGGTACTTTACCTTTTAGCATTGCGCCCATGTCACCAATTTGCACTGAAATCATTGAAAACGCAGCTTGGCGGTATTCAATCGCGTCACTTGGTTCTTTAAATGCAGAATTTGCCGATACGCTAAGTGCACATGTAGCTAATGCTATACCTGCTAATACTTTTTTCAATTTCATGTTTGCCCCTTTAAAGTAATTGTTAATCCTGTTCTATATTAGCTTCTTTGAATGTTCAAGTTAATATATGTGCTTAATAATTGTTTCTTTAACTAAGCATACAACGATTACCCTATCGTTACATCTATTGTCTTTATTGTTAATGACTGTAAACACCTCGTTGTTATTTTGATTCCTGTTGTGTAACTTCCCCCCCATCATAAAAATAACTAACAAAGAGAGTTTATGAAAAATAATATTTTTAAAATGTCAGCATTGTCTGCTGCAATAGTGGTATCACTTTCTGGTTGTGGAAGTAGTGATGACGATAATAAAAGTAGCGTACCATTAGTTACTGACGTAGCTCCTAAAGCGAGCGATGTAGTTGTTGTAGATTTAAAACAATGGATCCCTGTTACTGCAGAATTTAAAGCCAGCGATAACGATGGCGATGCACTTACATTTAGCTTCACTGAAAACGGTGAAGAAGTGATTGCAGAAGATGGCGTATTTACATTTAGTCACGGTACTCTAACTGTAGAGGGAACATCATTTACTTATGTTCCAATGACGGATGATGATGCAGTTATTGATTACACTGTAAACGCAAATGGTAAAACGGCTTCTGCGCAAATAAACATTTCAGGAGTTGTTGGTGACCCATTAGCAAATCAACAATGGCACCTAAATAATACAGGCCAAAAAGCATACTCATTAAGCGATGAAATGAAGCAGGGCTTAGTTAATTTATATGTAAATCTATTTGGCGATACAGAAGAAGAAGCGCAAGCAAGTGTTGATGCTAGTTTTGCTAATGCAGAAGCTACAGGTTTGGTTGCTGGTGAAGATATGAATGTAACAGCCGCTTATGCTCAAGGCGTTACAGGAGCTGGTGTAACTGCTGTTGTTGTTGACTCGGGCATGGAAATTCGCCACGAAGATTTAGTAGATAACGTATTACCAAATCGTTCTTTAAACCTTAACGCTGAAGCGCTAGATCGTACAGACCCTACAAGTACATCAAACAGTGGTGACCACGGAACAAGTGTTGCCGGCTTAATTGCAGCAAAAGGTTGGAATGGCAAAGGCGGCCGTGGTGTTGCACCTGATGCAGGCTTAATCGGTATGAACTACCTTGGTGGAGATAAAGTAGCACAAACTGATTTACTTGCTCATGGCTTCCCTGGTAGTGGTATTAGTACGTCTGAAAATATTTCAGCCTTTAACCGTAGTTACGGTATTACGTTCCCTACGTTTATCGGTTATTCAGAGCTAGATGAGGCAATTGAGTCTTACCCTAACCTTAACCTTCGTGACGGTAAAGGTGCGCTAAATATGAAATCTAGCGGTAACTCATTTGAAGACGGTGGCGATGAAGGTTCTTTATGTGCTGACAATGGTGCAAATGACTTAGGTTTAACTTGTTATAATGGCGCTTTTGAGCCAAGCCAAGGCCACCCTTATTATTTAAGTGTTGCTGCAGTAAATGCTAATGGTAAACATACTAGCTATTCTACAGCGGGTGCTAACGTAATGGTGTCGGCTCCAGCGGGTGAGTATGGTCGTTTTGCACCTGCAATGGTAACAACAGATCAAATGACTTGTATTAATGGTTATTCAGGTTTCAATGGTGGTTCTATTGCAGCATGGGCTGCTGCTTATGGTGAAGAGTTTGCTGCAAGTCAATATCCATTTAACTACCCAGGCCATGCAGACAATGCAAGCTGTAACTATACTTCAACGTTTAATGGTACATCATCTGCTGCGCCAAATGCATCGGGTGTGGTATCGTTAATTCTTTCGGCTAATCCAGATTTAACATGGCGTGACGTTCGCCATATCCTTGCATCAACTAGCACTTTAATTGATGCAGATAATGCTGCTGTTAAATTAACAGTTGGTGAAGGCGAATTTGTTGCTCACGACGGTTGGATTGAAAACTCTGCCGGTTATAACTTCAATAACTTATATGGTTTTGGCCGTGCTGATGCTGGAGCTGCGGTTTCTATGGCGAAGGCTTATGATGTTGCTTTAGGTGAACAAGTTATTACTCAGTGGAGCGGTGTTGGTTCAGTAATTGCTGAAGACGCACTTGCACTAGAAATTCCAGATAACAATGCAACGGGTCTTACACAAGAAATTGAAGTGACTGAAGAGCTAAGCATTGAAGCAATGCAGTTTAAGTTTGATGTAAGTAATGCTGAAATGGGCTTTGGCTTAAGCGATGGTACACAAACTTCAGCCGGAACAGATTTAGCTATAGAAGTTACATCGCCAGCGGGTACAAGAAGTGTATTACTGTCATCTAAGCAAGCTTTATTCTACCCAGCATATAGTTTCACTAGCAGTTGGAGTGTTGGCTATATACTAAAAGATGCAGTAATGCTTTCAAATGCGTTTTATGGTGAGTCGACTAAAGGCACTTGGACAGTTCGTTTACTAGATACGAGCGCAGATAGCTATGCACTTAGTAAAGGTGATGACAATGGTTTAGGTGTAGTAGGTATTAGCAATAATAGTTCAGCAAGTGTTTTAGAGGGTGTGTCTTTACGCGCATTCGGTCACGCAGGTCAAGAGTGAGGATTATGAAAATGAAAGTTAATAAATTAATCGTATTAAGTGCTGCTGCGTGTATTTCTTTAAGCGCTACGGCAAACACAAGCTTTGATAAAGAGCTTCAACTACCAAAGAAGCAAGCATCTAGCTTAAAGTATACTAAAGCTGATTTTGGTTCTTATAAAGTAGAGAAAAATTTACGCTTAGTGCCATCAAGTGTTGCTGCCGATGAGCATGTAGTTATGCAAAAAGGCGACATGGCGGTTGTTAATGTTGCAAGTACATCTGATGTAGTAACTAAAGGGTCATTAGTTCGTAATATTCTTACTAATAACTTAAGTTCTTTATCAGGTAATATTACGGTACTTTTAAAAGATGGTATTACTGCTAGCGACATTGCTGCAGCGGCTGGATTAAAAGTGGTGTCTGTATTTCCTGGTACTAAGATTGCCGTTTTAGCAGTGAATGATGGACAAGATATTTTAGTTGCAGCAGAGCAGTTAAATGCTTCAGGTTATGCTAAAGAAGCTAGAATTGAAGTGCTAGAGACGATTTATACTGCACAATAAGTTATTTTATTAAATAAGCTTATTTAATAAAAACCCCGAGCAACATTAGTTGCTCGGGGTTTTTTTATAAAAAATTAATCGTTTATATCAATATCTGCAAATATCATCCCGCGACGCATGCTGCGCGTTGCTAAAAATACTTCGCCTAATAACGACATAAATGCACATATAAGTAATGCCATTGCTGCTACAAAACAACAAGCAATGGTCACGCTTAAGTTAATTGATTGAATGTGCGACAAGAATAAAAACATAACCACAGCACATACAAGTAAGGCACTTAATACACTTAAACTAAAAGCAATATGTATACATCGAGATCTTTTTAATAAAGCGCGGAGTTCTGTTGCTAGCGACTTATTAAAATCATCATCTGTATTTACTTTTAATCTTCTCTCCAATAAGCGCGCTCTGTCGGTAATTCGTGCTAAGCGATTAGATAAAACACCTAAAGTTGCTGCTATACCTGTGATTAAAAATACGGGAGCAACGGCCGTTTGAATTACTTTTGCCATAGTTAAAATGTTAATTACTTCGCTATTCATTACTACCCTTAATCAGTTGAGCCTAAAAGTGATTTATATATCTACAGAGTACCTGATGTAGGCTTATTAAGAAAAGAGGAATTACGTTGATTTACTTTACATAGCTTCACAAACTAAATCACAACACAGGTTATTTTTAGGTATATTTAATTACTTAATAAAAAATAAAAATACAACAAGGACTTTGACTGATGAAACGTACCCCATTCGCACTCGCAGCACTATCACTCGCTATTTTAAGTGGCTGTAATCAAGCCCCTGAAGAAACCAAAAAAAGTAATACACAAGTTAAAACGGTTCAAGTAGTCCAAGCTGTTGCCCCGGTTGCTAAAAAAGTGCCACATGAAATGACTATTCATGGTGACACACGTATAGATGATTACTATTGGCTGCGTGATGATGAACGTAAAGCACCAGAGGTAATTAACTATTTAGAAGCTGAAAATACATACACTGATGCAATGCTCGCACATACTAAAACGCTGCAAAGTGAGTTGTTTGAAGAGCTAAAAGGGCGTATTCAAAAAGACGATGATTCAGTCCCAGTTAAAAACGGTGATTATTTTTACTCAACACAAACACGTGGCGATAACGAGTACACTACTTACTTACGCAGCAGCGATTTTGCAGGTACCGATCAGCAAGTTATTTTAGATGTAAATGAGCTTGCTAAAGGCCATGATTATTATGCAGTAAGTGGTTTAGATGTAAGCCCTAATGGCAATTTAATGGCTTATGGCGAAGATACTGTTAGCCGTCGTATTTATAGCGTAAAAATAAAAGATTTAACTACCGGTAAATTACTCGAAGACACACTTGAAGGCACCAACGGTGGCATTGTGTGGGCAAACGATAATAAAACGGTTTACTACATTAAAAAAGATTTACAAACTCTACTAGGTTACCAAGTGTATCGTCATACATTAGGTACATCGCAAGCTGATGATGAGCTAATTTACGAAGAAACTGATACCAGTTACTACATGGGTATGAGTAAAAGCAAAGATGAGTCAGAGATTTATATTTGGCACAGTAGCACGGCTGCATCAGGCGTATCGGTATTAAGTGCTGATGATACTAAGGCAATGCCAAAACGCTTAATTGAGCGCGAAGCAGGGCTTGAATATGATATTTCGAAGCTAGGGAATACTTACTACATTGTAACTAACTTAGATGCTGTAAATTTTCAGCTGATGAAAGTTGATATTGATAAAGCAGGCGACAAGGCTAATTGGCAAAGTGTGATCCCTGCACGCGATGATATTAAACTCGAAGGCATTGATTTATTTAATAACTACTTAGTTTACCAAGAACGTGAAATGGGCCAATCAAAGTTGATTGCGCGTGATTTAAAAACAGGTAAAGAGTTACCACTGAGCTTTAACGATAGCGCTTATACAATTGGTACTTATGGCAATAACGATATAGATAGCAGCACGTTACGTGTTTACTACACAAGCATGACCACTCCAAGCTCATCGTACGATGTAGATTTAGCGACTGGCGATAAAACGCTTCTTAAGCAACAGGTTGTGTTAGGTGATTTTGATGCTGACAATTACGCTTCAGAGCGTATTTTTGTAACAGCACGTGATGGCATAAAAGTACCGGTAAGCTTAGTTTACCGTAAAGATGCGTTTAAAAAAGATGGCACTAACCCGCTACTGCAATATGGTTACGGTTCTTATGGCGCAACCATGGATCCAACGTTCTCAAGCTCACGTTTGAGCTTGTTAGACCGTGGCTTTGTATTTGCAATTGCCCATGTACGTGGATCGCAAATGCTAGGTCGTCCTTGGTACGAAGACGGCAAGCTACTAACTAAAAAGAATACATTTAACGACTTTGTTGACGTAACCAAAGCATTGGTTTCTCAAAAGTATGGCGCAAAAGATGAAATATTTGCGTTAGGTGGCAGTGCTGGTGGCTTATTAATGGGCGCAGTAGCAAACCAAGCACCTGAGCTTTATAAAGGCATGGTTGCTGCGGTACCGTTTGTAGATGTAGTAACAACGATGCTTGATGCGAGCATTCCGCTTACAACAAATGAATACGGCGAATGGGGTAATCCGAACGAAAAAGCGTATTACGATTACATGCTGTCTTACTCGCCATACGACCAAGTATCTAAGCAAGCATATCCTAATATGTTAGTAACGACTGGCTTGCACGATTCACAAGTTCAATACTTTGAGCCTGCAAAATGGGTTGCTAAGCTGCGTGACTATAAAACTGATGACAATAAGTTATTGTTTAAAATAGATATGGAAGCAGGGCACGGCGGCGCATCGGGTCGCTTTAAACGTTTAGAAGATACCGCGCTAAACTATGCATTTATGCTTGATTTAGCGGGTATTAAAAAGTAATTAATTTATATATTTAAAATAAACAAAAAATGTAAGGTGCTTTTTAAGAAGGCACCTTTTTTTGTGGCAAGTTAAAGCTAAACATAGTGCCTTTACCAATTTCACTTTGTACGTAAATTTCGCTATCCATCAGTTTTAATAACCCTCTGCAAATAGCCAATCCTAAACCACCTTGCTGGCGCCCTTCTTTATTAGAATTACTTGCTTGGTAGTGCGGATCAAAAATAGCATTCAGCTCATCTTCTTTTATGCCTACGCCCGTGTCTGATACATGCACAAATAGTTGATTATCGTCACTGCGTTTTACATGTACTGCAATGCTGCCGCCGCGAGGTGTATGCCTAATTGCATTATCAATTAAGTTACTTAACACGCGCTCTAATTTAGCTATATCGGCAACTACAGGAAAATCACAAATCGCAGGTTCTACCGACAAACTAATGCCTTTTTTGTCAACGGCTAAACTAAATTTTGCCATGCAATCGTAAATGAGTTCACCTAAATTAAAGGTTTCTTTATTTATACTTATTTCGCCATTTTCTAAGTGAGCAAGCTCAAATATTTGCTCTATGAGTAGCTTTAATTGCCCGCAATTATTAAGCGATACCTGCAAGTATTCTTGCTGCTCTTTTTTACTTAGCTGCTCGCCTGACTGATTTAATACTTCTAAAAATCCCTGCAGTGAAGCAAGTGGTGTACGTAGGTCGTGCGATAAGTGAGTTAGTAACTCTTTGCGTTGAATAGTTACTTAGTTTGGTGTCGGTAAGGCTGTAGTTAGCGGCTTCAATATTACTAACATCGCGTGCTAAGCGCTGAATTGGGTTGGTAAAAAAACGTAGTAAAATTAGCATCGCAATAAATAAAAATGCAAGTGCAGAGCCAAGCCATAAAGCAGCTAGCCATAACTTATCATTATTTTTTACAGTGCTTAGTGAGGTATCGTAAGCCTCACCACCAATAATTACATATAAATAACCTTGTAGCTTATCTTGATTAAATACTGGCGCGGCTGAAAATATTTTTTGTTGCTCTTTATTACGAGGATTATCACCATAAATAGGTGCAGCGCTTGGGTCGTTAATTAGCCTTTTTAAAGGCGTTAAACTAATATGCGTGCGTTTAACTTTACCCGGCTTTGCTGAGTAAGTAAGAATTTTTCCGGTTTCGTCTACAAAATAAAATTCAAACGCAGGGCCTAATAACATTAAGGTATGGAAGAGGTTTTCAAGCGCTTTATAGTCGTAAACACCTTCTTTTATTAATGGGTTATCTTGTACTAAATGCTCCGCTAACGCTAAGTGCAGATTTTGTTCGGCGTGGTGTTTTGAAGTCAGTTCTAATTGCTTACTCCAGCCGTAAACAAGGGCGCAAATAAAACAAAAAATCACGACTAGCGATATAGCTAATTTTTGATACAAAGATAATTTCATAATAGGTGTCTTAATTGAGTTGGCTAGGGTTTAGTTTGTAACCAACACCCCAAACGGTTTCGATGATAGGCGCTTGTTGGTGTTCTTCTAGCTTGGCACGTAAGCGGTTTATATGTGAATTAACCGTGTGCTCGTAACCACTGTGTTGGTAACCCCATACTTTATCGAGTAATTGCTGACGACTAAAAACATGATTAGGATGGCGTGCAAAGTAAACGAGTAAATCAAATTCGGTGGCGGTAAGGTTAAGGGCTTGCTTGCCTAAATACACTTGGTGCGAACTAAATTCTATATTGAGTGAGCCTACATTTAGTGTTTGTTCACTATCAACGGGGGAGTTGTCGTTGTTTTGGCTAGCGAGTAGTTGTGCTCTGTGGCGTAATTGGGTTTTTACTCTGGCTTGTAATTCGCGTGCAAAAAAGGGTTTACAAATATAATCATCGGCGCCCATTTCAAGGCCAATAACTCTATCCATATCGCTACTAAGCGCGGTGAGTAAAATTACGGAGGTAGTTGGGTAATGCTCTTTTATTTTTCGGCATAAGCTCAAACCATCCATTTGGGGTAAGTTTATATCGAGTAAAATAAGTCCGTAGGGATGCTTAGCTATTTTTTTTAAGGCAAGTTCTGCGCTTACAACATGATCAACATGTAAGTTAAGCGACGTTAGCTGCGTGGTAATTAACTTACCTATTTCTCTGTCATCTTCTACTACTAATATTTTTTCGTGACGCATGTATTACCTCGTAAAAAGGGGGGCATCCGTGCTCCCTTACTTCCCCATTACAAGCTGGAACGTTACTGCGTGCGCGTAATTACTATTTTCGATACTGGGTTATCAAACTTATGTTCAACACCAAGTGCTGATGTAGATAATCCATCTTGATTTGAAACAATGCCCGGATGCATTGTTATTATATCGGCTGTATCGTCACGTATTTCGTTAAACCCTTCACCGCTAGCGGCAGGACCTGGCACAGTTTCAGCTGTTTCTGTATTTGCTTCCGTACCCGCATCATAAGCAGTCGTAGTGCGTGATAACGAACCGCCAACTTCTAATGTTGATACATCTAAAGAACTAAGACCGGTAAAAGCATCATTTGTATTCCCAAGCATGGCAGCAAATGACAAATTAAGCGTTTCTTGCTCTTCAACAGTAATGATTACTGTGGTGGTTTCACCAGGGCCAATAGCGCCTTCGGCTGAAACTGCAGCAAGTGCACTTTCGTAGCTTAGGTATTCTTCATTTGCACCGCTTTCTGCAAGCATTTCTAAACCAACAGAAGCTGTGGTGCCGAATTCCCAAGGTGCTTCATCTTCAAAAGCAATGACAGAGAGTGGTGATAAAGGCTGTCCTGCAGTTAAGTTACTAAAAGTAATAGTAAACTCACTGATCACAGGTTCTACAACAATTGGCTCAACAACGACCGGCTCTTCAACAACTGGGTCGTTATCATTATCGCTACACGCTGCAAGTGTGGTTGCAAGTGCAAGCACTAGTAGACTTTTTTTAAGGTTGTTAGCAGATGACATAATCATGCTCCTACTTAACTGTAACGGTTAATTGCGCTACTGGGTTTAACCATCTGTGTACTGTATTACTTAAATCGCTATTTCCCGCTTCTAAATCGTCATCACCTAAGCTACCTGGGTGAATATGGATGCTTGTATTTGTATCACCACTTAATATACCTGTACCGCCAGTGCCAGCGTCGCCACCTGGAGCCGCAGGAATACCCGGAGTACCTGGAGCGCCAGAGCCTTCAACTACAAGCTCATTGTTTTGTTCTGTGCCTGCATCGTAAGCATTTAAATTAATTGTGTAAGTACCCGCTTCTGTTGGGATTTTCCAGCTGTTTAAGCCTACAAAGCCATCATTAGTTGGTAGCATCATTGCAGTTAAAGATAGGTACTCGTTACCGTCGGTAGTGGTAAGTGTTGCCGTTGTAGATGCGGCTGGTGCAAGTAAGCCTTCAGCTGGATTTGCAGCCATATCACTGCCCGCTGCAGTTGCTTGTGCAACTAGCTCTGCAATATTGCCGCCTTCAGCCATTGTTTGTAATGCTGTAGATGCTTGCGTTGCTACTTCAAATAGTGTGTCTTCGCTGTTGTGTGCTGTAATTAACAGTGGAGTGAAGTGAATACCCTTGGTTAGGTTAGTAACTTTTAGGTCTAATTCTGCGGCCATAGTCGATTGGCTAGCTGCCGCTAAAAGAATTGCAATTGTTAATGTAGAAGTTTTCATTATTATTCCTGTAAGTGATGATTCGAGTTTAGTATTGAATAATCGTCTCCAGAAACTCTCACAAACTTATCACTTTTTTATCACAAGATTTTACGCTGTGATTTTTAAATACAAATACGTTGGTTGATTTGTAGACATTTGTTTAGTTAAGAGGCAACATACATGAAACAAAAAGGAGAGTGTTATGGAAGAAAATCAACAGGTTGAACCAGTTAACAAAGATGACCGTATGTGGGCTATGTTATGCCATTTGAGTGCGCTTGCCGGATTTATTGTGCCGTTTGGCTCAATAATTGGGCCATTAATTGTGTGGTTAATTAAAAGAGATGAGATGCCAGTTGTTGACGTGCACGGTAAAAAGGCGCTTAACTTTCAAATAACGATGGCAATTGCATATGTAGTTTGTTTTTTACTGATGTTTGTAGCAGTAGGCTTAATATTACTACCTATAGTAGCAATTTTTGGGTTTGTAATGGTTGTAATGGCAAGTATTAAAGCTAATGAAGGTAAAGAGTTTAATTACCCGTTTAGTTTAAATTTGATAAAATAAACACACAGTTTATTTTTATACCAATTGCATTAAATTAGTGATCTATTATAGCGATAAGAAAATAGCTCAATAACAAGGCTAAAATTATGATACATAGTTGTTCTATATAAATAATTTTTAACGTAGTTAGTGAATTATTTAATACGCTAGAATGATCATGTTTTTAATAAAATTGGTATTATAAACCCAGCTATAGGCTGGGTTTTTACGTTTAGCCATAAGGGCATTATGCTTTATCTCACGTTATTTATTAGCGCATTTATATCTGCCACATTACTGCCTAGCTCTTCTGAGGTGATAATGGTGGGGATGATTGCCCAAGGTAAAGTTAATTTATGGCTTATGTGGTGTGTAGCAACACTTGGAAATGTATTGGGAAGCTGCGTTAATTACTGGTTAGGCACGCAGGTATTACGTTTTAAAGATAAAAAATGGTTTCCTGTATCGCAAAAAGGGCTTGATAACGCACAAAAGCAATTTAATAAATACGGTGTGTATAGTTTGTTGTTTGCTTGGCTGCCAGTAGTAGGCGATCCGCTAACTGTAATTGGAGGGATATTTAAAGTACGCTTTAGTCTGTTTTTATTACTAGTAACACTAGGCAAAGGCGCTCGCTATTTAGCGGTTATCGCCCTTGCCGTAGGATTCGAAAAGCTTTTTTAAATAAGTTTTTAAGGCCTTATTTAGCCCAATCAAGCGTTAACGACACTGAGTCGGCAAAACGCAGTGCATGCGGTTTATCAACACGTGCTTTAGCATAATGAACACTTGGGTGTGAGTGACAAACCGCAAGAATTTCAGCCACTAATTTTTCGAGCAGTAAAAAGTGGCCTTGCTCTACTAAGCTAATTACTTCTTTGGTGATCACTTTATAATTAAGTGCTTGGTCAACTTCATCCGTTTTACACGCGTCATCAGCAGGGTAGTGAATCTCTAGGTTGATCACTACATCTTGCTTTTTTTCACGCTCATCGGGGTTAAAGCCAATAAACGTACGCAGGCGCAAATTAGTAACGTTAATAATTGCATTAGCCATAGGGTTAACCTTTTATAAGCTGCAAAAATTCGTTACGTGTTTTAGGATCGCTTCTAAAGTTACCTAACATTACTGATGTACGCATGCTTGAATTTTGCTTTTCTACACCACGCATCATCATACACATGTGTTTTGCCTCAACAATAACGCCTACGCCCTTAGCGCCAGTAACTTCTTCAACTGCTTTAGCGATTTGATGCGTTAGCTGTTCTTGAATTTGAAAACGGCGTGAAAACATATCAACAATACGTGCAAATTTAGACAAGCCTAATACTTTACCGTTTGGAATATAAGCAATATGGCAACGGCCAATAAAAGGTAGTAAATGATGCTCACACATAGAGTAAAGCTCTATGTCTTGCACTAACACCATGTCGTCAGCGTCAGATGTAAATACCGCTTTATTAGTTATTTCATCAAGCGTTTGACGATACCCTTGCGTTAAATATTCCATTGCTTTTGCAGCACGTTTTGGTGTATCAAGTAAGCCTTCGCGGTTAGCATCTTCGCCTACTGCGGTGATGATTTTTTGGTAACTTTCTTTTAATTCATTGTGCATAAATATCTCAGTTTATTTATATTTACTTTAAATGACGGCCGCCATCAACAGGCAAAGAGCGCCCTGTGATGTAGTGGCTTTGTAATAGTAAATCAATGCTATTGATAATTTCTAGGCATCCGGGTTCAATGCCCATTAATGATTTTTTAAGGGTCTTAGCTCGATATTGCTCATCGTCATGTTCATTAAAAATAATGAGTGATGGAGCAACCGAGTTCACTTTTATGTTTGGCGCATATTTAGCGCTAAACGATTTAGTTAAGTTATCGAGAGCTGCTTTACTTGCTGCATAAGCTAAGTGTTTAGGGCTGCCTGTTTCAACTACATAATCAGTAAGGTGAATTATATCAGCAGGTACTTTTTCACTTTGCTGATAGTTTATAAGCAGCTCAGCGCACATTAAATTAATTAAATACGGTGTTTTGGCGTGTATACGCATCATATTATCGAACAGTACTGCAAAGTCAGGATTGTTAGCTTCGCAGTCCCAGCTTGATGCATTGTGAACAATAGCGCGCAGCGATGTTGTATGCTCTTTAAGCGTATTTATAAATGCACTTATACCGTCATCGGTACTAAAATCGGCATAAATACATACAGCGCCTAGTTGCTCTAATTTATCAACAGCGTTGTGGCGAGTACGATACGTAATAATAACAGCCTGCCCTTGGGCTATATAATGCTGAGCGAGCGCTAAACCAATACGTTGGCCTGCGCCGGTAATTAAAATGGGCGATGTCATATAAGGCAGTGTTCTCTTTGGCGGGTAGTTATACCAATATTATTAAAAATATCATCGTTCTATCGCTTTTTCATAGGGCTATAATAGATCACTAATTTAACGCAATTGGTATTATAAAATTTAAAGCGTTAATTTACTAAAATATACGCAGTTTCTTAATCTGTCGATCAAAAAAGCAATTAATCCTCAAAGGCGTTAATTGCTTTATTTTATTTACTAAAACATTAATCGTAAATTGTCGGAATTGGTTGGCGCTTATGTTGTGTACGCATGTAAATACTTACAAGCTTTTGTTCAATGTCTTTAGAAACAGATTTACCTTCTAAAAAGTCATCAATTTGCTCATAGCTCAAACCAAGTGCTTCTTCATCTGTTAAGCCTGGGCGGTCGCTTTCTAAATCAGCTGTAGGTGCTTTATCTACTAATAAAGCTGGGGCACCGAGTGCAGTAGCAAGTGCACGCACTTGGCGTTTTGATAAACCAAATAGCGGAGCTAAATCGCACGCGCCGTCACCAAATTTAGTATAAAAACCAGTAATGTTTTCAGCACTATGATCGGTACCCACTACTAAGCCTTGGCAAAAGCCAGCAATTTCGTACTGAGCAACCATACGTTGGCGTGCTTTAACATTACCTTTAATAAAATCTATCTGAGCTTGCTCAGGCAGTGCTTCACCACAGCCAACTACAGCAGCTATCGCTTGCTCATGCAGTGCATCAGCAGCCGGTTGTACGTTTACGGTCATACGTTTACTTGGCTGGATAAAATCAACCGCCATTTGCGCTTCGTCTTCATCGGCTTGTACGCCATAAGGTAAGCGCACAGCAATAAATTGGTATTTGTCAGTATCGTGTTCTTTATTTAGGTCGTTTACGGCAAGTTGACATAAGCGGCCGCAAGTTGATGAGTCAACACCACCACTAATACCCAATATTAGTGATCGTGAGTGAGCTGCTACTAAACGTGCTTTAATAAAAGCAACCCGGCGAGTTATCTCAGCATTTACATCAATAGTTGGCTGAACCTTCATTTCAGCCATAATTTCGGCGCGCATTGCCAGCTCCTTATAAAATTTAATATGTGATACGCAATAAACTTATTATGTGATTTAGTCTTAATTAATTAAAGTTTTAAATGAGCTTTTATTTTGCGAAGCTCTACTTTTAATTCTTCCACTTCTGCCAGTAAATCACTTAATTCTTTATCTTTAATTACTTCGCTTGGTAGAGCAACAAAGGCATCGGCGGGATTATTTTGTTGTTCGCCAAATAAATGAATGTATCGGCTGTCGCGTTTACCTGCTTCTCGTTCTAATTTACGGGCGTAATCGCTTTCAATCAGTTTATTGAGCGCTGTTTCTACTTCATTTACGTTATTAAAATCAGCAAGCCTAGCACTGCGAGTTCTTAATTCACCTGGGGTTTGGGCACCACGTAAAAGTAATAAACAAACAATGGCACGTTGCTGAGCAGAAAATTGCAGATTACTAAACTCAGTGTTGCAAAAGCGGTGGTCGTATTTATTTACGCGACCAGAAAGCCCTTCATCTATAGTTACCAAACGCATGTCTATTAGTTCATCAAGTGCGTTTTGCACGTCACTATCTGTAAGATTTAACACAGGATCGCGATTAGACTTTTGGTTACATGCGTTCACTAGAGCGTTTAACGATAGCGGATAATGTTCTGGCGTTGTGCTTTGTTTTTCTAGTAAGCAACCAAGAATACGTTGTTGATTTGCTGATAACTGCATAAATAATCTCAAATTAGTAAGCGTATTTTATTAGCTTACACCTTTATTGGATACCAAGCCATTGCTGGAGTTTAGGTTTTAGTGCGGCTAAATCGAGCGGCTTACTTAAATAGTCGTTCATGCCTGCTGCTAGGCATTTTTCTTTATCGCCCTGCATGGCATTGGCTGTAAGTGCAATAATAGTAATATTTTCATTATCCTTACCTGCATCGCCTTCTCTAATGGCTTTAGTGGCTTGGTAGCCATCCATTTCAGGCATTTGGCAATCCATTAAAACTAGCTTATATGGCTTACCTTGTTTTGCATTGAGTTTTACAATTGCCTCAAGCCCATTTTCAGCAATATCAAAAGTCACACCTGCTTGCTTTAATAGCGCCGAGGCA
Organism: Pseudoalteromonas sp. NZS71; assembly: GCF_015864715.1. NCBI lineage: Bacteria > Pseudomonadati > Pseudomonadota > Gammaproteobacteria > Alteromonadales > Pseudoalteromonadaceae > Pseudoalteromonas > Pseudoalteromonas sp. NZS71. Next base: position 81,515 of record NZ_JADYWS010000013.1, read on the forward strand.
ACTACTTGGTTTATTTTATTGTCTTCAACGAGCAGTAGTTGTGGCTCTGATGAATCGAGTACTGGTGCTTTAGTTAGTTTATTTTGTAGTTGTGCTTGTTGCTGCTGTTGTTCAATGTATTTATCGTTAGTGAGTGAGTCAAACAAATCAGAAGGTGTGAGTGGTTTGAAAATCATACAGTCGACTTCCATACCTACTTTAGACTCCTCAGGTGAATAACTCATTGGCGCCATAAGAACTAACTTGCAACTATGCATATTTATAAAGTTTTTAAGCGCAGTTATATGCGTTTGCGGCGCTTTTTCAAAAAAGTAGTAATCAACTAAAATAGCTTCAGGGTGGGTGGTTACATTATTTAAATAATCATCAACCTCAAGATAGTCATGTACGCAATTAACTTTTGCGCCCCATACTGTGAGTTGTTTACTGGCTGTATTTGCATTTAACGAACACTCATCAATAATTAAAATATGTTTGTTTTTAATTAAATGACTCGGTAAATCTTGTTCTTTACTTAAGCGAGGCTGTATTTGTATTGTGAAAGAAAATGTACTTCCTTCGCCTTGCATGCTGTTTACACTTACTTCACCGTTCATCAGCTCACACAGTTGTTTTACTATGGCAAGGCCAAGCCCTGTGCCCCCAAACTGGCGTGTAGTTGAGGCATCTGCTTGTGTAAACGAATCAAATAATGACGCTTGTTTTTTAGGGTCAATACCAATGCCAGTATCAATAATCGAACATTGTAGGAACGAGCCATCTGTTGTTTCATCCACTTTGGCGGTAATAACTACTTCACCATCAATAGTAAATTTAACGGCGTTGCCAATTAAGTTATTCAAAATTTGGCGTAAGCGGTTCGGATCACTAATTATTTCGCTAACTGTAATTTGAGTGGCATCTAAAATAAGTTTTGTATTGTTTTGCTCTACTTTTAAAGCAAACGACTCAACCACTTCTCCTAATAACCGAGGTAGGTTAAATTGCACGTTTTCAATATCGAGCTTACCGGCTTCAATTTTAGAAAAGTCTAATATGTCGTTAATTATATTAAGTAAAGATTGAGCTGATGACTGAGCAAGTTCGATATGATGCTTTTGCTGTAGGTCTAGTTGCGTTTGCTTAATTATATTAAGCATGCCTAAAACACCATTCATTGGTGTGCGAATTTCGTGGCTCATACTCGCTAAAAATTCACTTTTAGCTTCAACAGCTTGTTCTGCAGTTTCTTTGGCGGCAACCAGCTTTTGTTCAGTTTCAATTCGTTGCTGGCTCGAGTGCAAGCTGCCTATTAACGCTGCAACGGCAATTAAAAAGCTTTCTTCGTTTTTAGACCAGTGGCGCTTGGATTGACATTGCTCGGCGCAAACAACGCCTATAGCACCACTTCCCGCAGGAATAATTACGCACAGCATTGATTTAATCTCGAGTGGCATTAAATACTGCTCTTTAATTGGTGCGAGTATTGGGTGTTCTAGTGCATCGGGTGCATTAAATACTGCTTGATGATCTATTGCATTAAAAAAGCTGGGGTTGTTTTTTCTTAGCCAAATAGAGTCAATTTTGTCACTAGACGAATGTTTGCTATGTATGGCAAAGGGGCTTAGTTGAGACTTGTCTTCATTAAAAAACCAAATACTGGCACGTTTAATATCGAATGCTTGGCAGATTGCTTCAGTGATAATATCTTTCGATTGGCTAAGTTGCCCATTTAATATTAATTTATTAACGGTAAGAGAAGCTAAAATTTCGTTATGTAATGCGGTTTTATTACTTTCTAATTCAATCTTTTTACGGGTATCAATATTCTGTAATGAGCCAAAAATACGTGTGCATCGTCCATTCTTTTGTTCTGCTTCACCATGTACGAGTACCCAAACAGATCCACCTTCTGCATCCATTACTTCTAATTCAACTTCGTAGCTTTCACCATATTTTATGGCTCGTTCAATTAAAGGTTTAATTGTTTCTCTGCTAGTGCCTTTTTTAAAGTAATTTAAATCTTTAGGCCATTCTGGTTGGTTATTTAATGGGTATTTAAATAGTTTTTTGGTCATATCAGACCAATACACTTGTTTAGTTTCTAAGTTAAATGACCATGCGCCTATTTGAGCTAGATCACTCATTGCTTCAAGCATTTTTTCATTTTGTTGCTGACGATTAAGCATTTTCAAAAAGAATAAAAAGGCCCAAATTAATAATCCGCAAATAATTATAATTGATAACCGAAGTGGCCACACAGCTGAATTTGGTGGGCTCCAACCTATTCTAGGTGCTACATATAACTGCCAGCTGCCGCCTTGAAAATTTAGAGTGAACTCAAGAGGATCTTGCTGAATAATATTTTGATTGCCGAAAAAAAACTCGCCTTTTTTACCTAAACCATTACGCCCTTGAATGGCAACGTTGTACTGTTTTTCTAATTCATAAACGCCAGAATTGATATAAACTTTGTCAATATCGAGTACAACCGACAACAACCCCCAAAACTCATTATTAGGAGGGGTATACACCGGAACCCTGGCGATTAATGCTTCCCCCCCCTGAACTAATGTTAGCGGTCCTGCCATAATAATTGTGTTGGTATCGCGGGCTCTAAGTGCATCAGTACGCTGATTTTTATTATCTAAAAAATTAAGGCCAATTGCTTTTTCGTTCCCTTTTAAAGGATAGGTCATTTGAATGACCATATTGGGAGCGCCACCAATATTACGAAGTTCATTTGATGTATCAAAAAGAGGAGCTGCGATTTGTTCAAAGCGTTCTTGTTCTAAACCCGGTTCTGCGGCAACGGCAACACCTAAACCCCGTACTAGTTGAATATTAGAAACTAAGGTTGATTCGAGTTGAGCTCTATAAGTACTTACTTCTGAAAGAATTTGTAGGCGGTGAGCATCTTTTACACGATTATAGTTAATACGATCAAGAACAACACCAACTAGTACAGTTAGCGTAAGCGATAACCAAAAGGTCAGCTTAAAGTTATGAACATTCGTTTTTTTGTTATTACTAGACGGTGGCATTAGCTACATCGTGGCGTTAATTTAGGCAAATTAACTATAGCTAATTTATGACATAAATGAAAACGGCGCATTAACAAATGCGCCGTTTATTTTTTATAATTAGTAGTTTAGCGAGCTACGAATCGCTAACTTCACGTGCCCAATGATTTTGCTTTGCTACGTGTAGCTTGCGGTAACCATCAAGTAGTGCCGCATGCTTTTTAAAGCCTTCAAGCGATAAACCTGGAAAAGTTAAACCGTTAAATTGCTTTTTACCTTCGGCAATTTCTATAGCCAGCGCTACATTATTAGCACCAAACATTAAGCCTAATGCATCTTGGTAATCAGCGTATTCGCGCTCGTCATCGTATTTAATTTCAAGAATCGCTTTTAAACAGCGGAAGTGGCGCATTGCATCTTCGTTTACTTGGCCCGTATGAAGTATCCAATCAACCCAATCAATGGCTTCTTCGCTGCCTGCGGCTAAGCATAGGTGCGCTTTAAGCTCACCTATACGCAGTGTGTGCCATGGTGTGTCGGCATCAGTTGCTAAGCCAATAAATTCTGCGGCGCGGATAATATCGCTATGACCGGCTTCTTCTAGGCTGTCGTAAATTTCCATCCATTGCTCTGCATCGTACTGATCAAGCGATAGGAATGCTTCGCGAAATTTTGCGCCTTCGTTGTTGTTGCGCCAAATAAGCTCATCAACTGGATAAATGTCTGACATGCCCGGTACTAAAATACGACATGCGTATACGTTTAGGTGCGTGTAATCCATGATGTAGATATCATGATCCATGCTGTGAATCAGGTCAGTACAGAAGTTATATTCTTGCTCTGTTGTGCCGCTAAAGTCCCAGTGTACAAATTCAAAGTCAGGTTTTGCACGGAAGAAATCATGCGAAATCAAACCGCTTGAATCAATAAAGTGCAGTTCAATGTTCTCTGGTGTTGCTACTTCATCGTTATCAAATGTTGCAGGTTGGAATACATCTAGTTGATCTAAACGACGACCTTGTAGTAACTCAGTAACGGTACGCTCAAGCGCTACTTCAAATGAAGGGTGAGCACCAAAAGAGGCAAACACAGAACCATCAGTTGGGTTAATAAGCGTTACGCTCATTACTGGGTAAATCCCCCCAAGTGATGCATCGGCAATACGTAAATGAAAGCCATGGCTGCGAAGCTCTTCACACGCTTCGTGAATTTTAGGATATTGCTTAACAACGTCTTCAGGCACGATTGGTAAACAAATGCCTTCGGCGATGATGCGGTTTTTAATCGCGCGCTCAAATACTTCTGATAAACCTTGTACGCGAGCTTCAAATTTTGTGTTACCTGCGCTCATACCGTTAGATACAAAAATATTACCAATAACGTTTACCGGAATGTATACGTCTTGGTTATCGCGTTGGCGAGTGTAGGGTAGGGTACAAATGCCACGATCAATATTGCCAGAGTTAAAATCAAAAAGGTGTGATGCGTTTAGTTCGCGCTCTGGGTCAAAGTAATCCCATAAGCTTTCATCCATAATACCTTGTGGTACTTCGTCGCCTTCAACTTTAAACCATTTTTCGGTTGGGTAATGAGTAAACTCGCCATTGGCAAATTCTTCACCTAGATAAAAGTCTGCAAAAAAGTAGTTACAGCTTAAACGCTCAAAGTATTCACCGAGTGCTGAGGCAATAGAGGCTTTGTCGGTTGCGCCTTTACCATTGGTAAACATAACACCGCAGTCACTGTCTTTTATATGAACCGAATAACAGTTAGCTACAGGGTTAAGCCAAAGCGCTTCTTCAACATTAATGTGTAGGGCTTCAAGCTTGTTTTGCATGGTAGAGATTGACGATTCTAGGTCGCGGTCTTTACCTTTGATAAATGTTTTTTCAGTCATATTGATCTCAACTAGTTCTGCACGATGTGTGGAGCTGACATTATCGTGGATTTTGATGTTTATTTCACCCTTTGCGAGCAAGAACATTATTATTTAATAAAACTGTGGTTATTATATGTCCTTAACGCTTGGTCAAAACGTGCAAAGGAAAGGTTGATGTTTAAAGTAATCAAACGCTTGTTATTATTAATTGTGATTTTAGGGCTGGCAAGTACCGCCGTTGTTTATGGGGTACTTAGTTTAAGTTTACCTGCCCTTGATGGAAACGGACGTAGTAACGCGGTAGTAGATCCTGTAAAAATTTCGCGCGATGCACTAGGGCAAGCAGTAATAAATGCAAATAGCCGAAACGATGCAGCCTATGGTTTAGGTTATGTGCATGGGCAAGACCGATTTTTTCAAATGGATTTACTAAGACGTAATGCCGCAGGCGAGCTAAGTGAATTATTTGGCGAAGCCGCGTTGGGACTCGATAAAAAGATGCGTTTTCATCAATTACGTAAACGCAGCCAAATTATTTTACAAACGCTGCCTGAGACCGATAAGCAATTACTTAAAAGTTACGCTCAAGGTGTAAACGAAGGTTTAGCGCAAGTAGGGTATTCAAGCTTTGAATATTTACTAACAGGTGCAGCACAAAAGCCATGGCAAAGTGAAGACAGCTTACTTGTGATATTTAGCATGTACCTTGATTTACAAAGCGCCACATTTGAGCGCGACCAAGCACTTATTCAAATTGAGCAAGCGTACACAAAGCAAATGGTTGATTTTTTAACGCAACCGAGTAAGTACCAAGCCGCACTTGATGGCAGTAAATTAGCGCCTTATAGCGGCGGCATACCTACTTTGCCAACTCAAACACAGCATACAGTTAAAAGTATTGAAGCCAACCAAGAGCGCGGCAGTAATAACTGGGCTGTTACGGGAACGCTAACTAAAACAGGCGCCGGTATGGTGTCTGATGATATGCATTTATCGATGGCAGTACCTGTAATTTGGTACAGAGCTCAGCTAAATTATATACAAAATGGAAAACCTGCTCAGGTAACCGGTGTATCGCTGCCCGGGGCGCCGGCCATTGTTGTTGGCACTAACAACAATGTTGCATGGGGATTTACTAACGGTTATTTAGATACAGCCGATTGGATTGCATTAAACGATGATAGTAAAACATGGCAAGTAGATGAACCTATTGCATTACCCGATGGGGAGGTTGAAAACTATTCATTACTACTCAGCGAGTATGGCCCTGTAAAATACATTAACGGAAAACCTTATGCATTGAGCTGGGCTGCACATCAGCCTTACGCCGTTAATATGCAACTATTAAAGTTAGAGCAAGCCAAAACAGTAGATGATGCACTTGCCGTAGCAAGCGATGTAGGAATACCTGTGCAAAACCTAATGGTGGTAGACAGCCTTGGTAACGCCGCGTGGAAAAACATGGGCGGTATACCGGCGCGTAAAACGCCAAGTGAGCTTGGCGTAAATGCCGATGACTACTCAGCGCTTTGGCAGCAAAATGAATTAGAACGTCCCTTTATTAAAAACCCACAAAACGGTCGATTATGGACTGGTAATTCTCGCGTGGTATCGGCTGAAGATAACGCCCGTTTTGGCAATGGTGGCTATGCACTCGGTGCACGTTCGAGCCAAATTCGCGATAGATTATTTGAAAAACAAACATTTGCAGAGAGCGACTTTTACGCACTACAGCTCGATAATCAAGCTCGCTTTTTAATGCCTTGGCATGCTTTGCTATTAAAGCAATTAAAAACAGATCAAACCAAAAATCAGCAATATATAACAGCGCTCGAAAATTGGCAGCAATGTGCGTGTTCAACCTCCATAGGGTATACCTTAGTTAAGCGCTACCGCGATGAAGTGATTAATATTTTATTTAGTAATATTGAAAGCCAATTAAATAAACAACAAGGCACACTTAAATACGTAAAACGAGATTTAGAGCCCGCAGTGTGGCAGCTTATTAACAACAAACCCGACACGTGGATAAACCCACAATTTAAAAGCTGGGATGCACAATTACACGGTGCGTTTAGCCAAACTATCACTAAACTTACAGAACAATTTGGTAATAACCTTCAAAGCTGGCAGTGGGGCAAGGTAAATGAGTTAGTGATAGAGCATCCGTTTGCAAAGCAAATACCGTTACTTGCTAAGTTATTAAATATGCCCACAGCAGCGGGCTTTGGTGATAGTTATATGCCCGCAGTACAAGGGCGTAGTTTTGGTGCATCACAGCGTTTTATTGCGCAACCAGGGCATTTAGAACATGCGATTTTAGCTATTCCCGGTGGGCAATCGGGGCATCCTCTTTCTGAATTTTATAGAGCGGGGTTTAGTGATTACGTAGAGGGTAAACATACACCTTTATTGCCGCAAACACTTATGCATCAAATAGTCATAAGTCCTATTAAATAACGTTTAAGTGATAAGTGAGTGAGCTTAAATAGTGATAAAAACGTTCTATATTAATTACTTCATACAACAGAGAACAAAAATGAAAAAAATACTACCCGCATTAATAACAGGTTTATTACTAAGTACAGCAGCGCAAGCAGATGAAGGTCCAGTAACAGCACAAAAGCTAAGTGAGCATGTATACGTACTATTTGGGCAAGGCGGTAATATTGCAGCGAGTGTAGGTGATGATGGCATTTATATTATTGATGATCAGTTTGCCAAGTTATCAGACGACATAAAAAAAACGATTAGCGATTTAAAACCAGGCAGTGCAGAGTTTGTTATTAATACGCATCATCATGGCGATCATACCGGTGGCAACGAGAACTTTGCTAAAGCAGGTGCGCACGTTATAGCGCACGATAATGTACACAAACGTCTAGAAGAGCAGCACGGAGAAGGGTCAGACTTTTTACCACGCATTAGTTTTGGTCACGATTTAAAACTGCATTTTAATAACGAACACGCTCATGTAGTGCATTACGAACATGCACATACCGATGGCGACTCGGTTGTTTTTTTTAGTAACGATAACATAGTGCACATGGGCGATATTTACTTTAATTTTGGCAGCTTACCGTTTGTTGATGTAGATAGTGGCGGTAGCGTTGATGGTATTTTAGCGGCAGTAGACGATGTAGTTAAACAAATTGACGACAACACTAAAGTAATACCAGGACACGGTAAGGTAAGTGACCGTTCAGGACTGATAGCGTATGGTAAACTAGTTCAAAACGCGAAAGATGTGATGCTAAAAGCAATGCAAAATAATGCAAGCTTAGAGCAAGTACTTAAAGCCGATCCATTGGCAGAACTTGGTCTTGAATACGCAGGCTGGTTACCAAAAGAGAAAGTAACCACACTCTTTTATCGCAGTTTAAAGTAGTACATCTAAAGTAAAAAACATGATACAAAGCTGAGTGTATTCTTGATTTAATCGAGCGTACATTCGGCTTTTATTTTCTTATGCCTAAAGGAGTTGTGTATGTCGGCAGAAAAAACCCATCTTGAAATTTGTAACTTAACCAGAGAGCAATATCCGCAAATTAAAACCTTGATGGATCAAGCGTATCCCGACTTAGGTGGTGCGTGGCCAAGTCATACCATTTTTAGATTAATAGACCAATTTCCTGAAGGGCAAATCGGTATTGTAGATGACGGCGTGCTGGTGGGCTTAGCGCTGAGCGTACAAGTTGATTACACACGTTTTTCAAACCCGCATACATACGAAGACATTGCAGATGGTCACGACCGTGTATTTAGCGATACCGATGGCGATGCGCTATATGGCTTAGATGTGGCCATTAGCGAAACTCACAGAGGCATGCGCTTAGGTCGTCGCCTTTATGATGCCCGTAAAGAACTGTGCCGCCAATATAACCTACGCGCTATTTTAGCGGGTGGTCGTATTCCACGTTATTACAATCACAGTAGTGAAATGACGCCAATGGAATACATTGCAAAAGTAGATCAGAGAGAGCTATACGATCCTATTTTAAGCTTTCAGTTATCTAACGATTTTCAGGTAAAGCGTTTACTTAAAAAGTACCTACCGGAGGATCAAGAGTCAGTTGGTTACGCCACTTTACTTGAGTGGAATAACATTATGTATGAGCCAACCGACACGGTACTTGAGTCAACTAAATCAATTGTGCGTGTGGGTGCTGTGCAATGGCAAATGCGCTGTGTTGAATCAGTTGAAGAAATGCTAAAACAGGTTGAATACTTTGTAGATACCGTATCTGACTACAAAAGCGACTTTATACTATTCCCTGAATTTTTTAACGCGCCATTAATGGGCTTAGGAAATCAAAGCAACCAAACTGAAGCGATTCGTTATTTAGCGGAATATACCGAAACGTTTAAAAACGCGATGTCGCGTATGGCAATAGAATACAACGCCAATATTATTACCGGCTCTATGCCGCTTGCCGAAGACGATAAAATTTATAACGTAAGTTATTTATGCCACCGCAGCGGTAAAATAGACGAGCAACGTAAAATACATATTACCCCGCATGAACAAAACGATTGGGTTATTCAAGGCGGCGACAAAATTGCTGTATTTGAAACCGATGCTGGGCGTGTAGGTATTCAAATTTGTTATGACGTAGAGTTTCCTGAGCTTTCACGCATATTAGCAAAACAAGGGTTAGATATTTTGTTTGTCCCATTTTGGACCGACACTAAAAACAGCTACTTACGTGTGCGCCATTGTGCACAAGCGCGTGCAATAGAAAACGAATGTTATGTGGTTATTGCAGGCTCGGTAGGTAACTTACCACAAGTAGAAAGCCTTGATGTGCAGTACTCACAATCGGCTGTGTTAACGCCATCGGACTTTTCGTTCCCGCACGATGCAACACTTAACGAAGCCACACCTAATACAGAAATGCTGTTATTTAGTGACCTTGATATGGATAAGCTTAAAATCCTTCATAGCGAAGGTACAGTGCGTAACTTAAAAGATCGCCGCGAAGATTTATATGAAGTTATATTGAAAAAGAGAGATGTTTAATGGCGTGGATTTATTTGGTTATTGCCGGTTTACTTGAAATTGGCTGGCCGATAGGTTTAAAAATCTCACAAAACTCAGATACTCGCTGGCAAGGCATAGCAATAGCGGTGGCATTTTTAGTCGCTAGTGGCTTTATGTTGTGGCTTGCTCAAAGGCAAATATCAATGGGCACCTCATACGCCGTGTGGACAGGTATTGGCGCTGCAGGTACGTTTTTAGTAGGTATATTGTTTTATAACGATGCAGCTACATTTGGTCGTATTGCGGGAGTATTAATGATTATTAGCGGTGTGATAACACTTAAAATAAGCTCTTAATTGGTAATTTGAATAAACGCTTAATTATGAATAGCGCAGGTATAAAAGCCTGCGCTTTTTTATGTTGCCATTAATTCGGCAACATAACCAAAACAGCGGCAATGGCTATGAGTATTAAGCCTGCAGTATCTTGTTTTTTAAGTGGCTGCTTTAACCAAAGTACGGCAATTAGCATGGTAAAAAATACTTCAACCTGTCCAAGTGTTTTAACGTAAGCAACATGTTGTAAGCTCATTGCACTGAACCAGCCAATAGAGCCGATACAACTAAAAACACTAATAGCGGCTGTAGTGCCTTTGTAGTACCACAATTTACTGAGCGTTTGCGGCTCTTTTAATAATAAATAGCCCAGTAGTATTAGTGTTTGTAAGCTAATTACAAACAGCAAAACCCAAGCGGCTGAGTGTGGGAATAATAATCCTGAATTTAAGCTCGCTTCACGTACCCACAGTGAGGTAAGTGCAAAGCAAGTACCACAAGCAAGGCCTAATAATGCCGTTTTAGCATTAAAGTGTTTAACGCTTGTTATGCCGCTGAGTAGCAATACGGCAATAGCGCCAAAAAACACACCAAGCCAACCGAGCAAAGAAAGTGCCGAGCCAAAAAATAATACACCTAAAATGGCTGCTACTAACGCCTCGCTTTTGGCAAGACCAGCACCTACGGCGTAATTATTCATTTTAAATAACTTAACCATTAAACCAGTGGCAAGTATTTGCATCACACTTGCGCCTACAATAAATCCCCAAAAGGCATTATTAAACGTAGGCATGGCTGTATCTTGATATTGATACAAACCATATAAATACACCGCGGCAATAGGGCCTGCGATAATAAAGCGAGAGAGTGTTACGCCAGCCACACTCACATCGTTACTTAATTTACTTTGCAGGGCATTACGCCATGCTTGCATGAAGGCGGCTAAAAAAGTGAAAAATATCCAGGTCATGGTCGTCATCGTTAAAATGTAAGGCAGTAAAGTTAACAAGCTTTGTGAAGTAAAGCGATGCATTAACTATGATGTTGAATATTCATCATCTGCGACATTATGTCGCATGGGTTTGAGGATATATTTAGCTATAGTAAGCCTGATGTTATTGTTAGCCGCCAGCGTTTGTCATAAAACGTATCTGGCGGCTTTTTTATTACGCTTATGCTAAATTATCCGAAACATCAAAAGGATAAATTATGACAACATTAGTTGTATGTGCATTACTTGCGGTATTAATGCCTTACTTTGCAAAAGTGCCGGTTGCTATAGCAATGGCAAAATTAGGTCGATACGACAATAAACATCCAAGGGCGCAACAAACAAAATTAACCGGCTTTGGTGCACGGGCGCTCGCTGCTCATCAAAACTGTTTTGAATCGCTTGCTGTTTTTGCTGTCGCTATTGCAGTTGTACTGGGCACTAACTCTGTAGGAGCAGTGACCGAAATGTTAGCGGTTACACATATTGTGTCGCGTATTTTGTATTGCGTATTTTACTATATGAATCTAGATATAATTCGCTCATTAGTGTGGTTTATTGGTTTGGGTACAGCCATTGCCATGATTGTGGTGAGCTTGTAGGTTTATACTTTAAAACCACAAAGCAAGCAGCCTAGAAGGGCGCTTGCTTTGTAGTCTTGAACAACTCGTGGCGTTAATGCGATACTTTAATTCGCTCAATTAAATCGGTAGGTGCCACTTCACTATTAATCGCAAAATCTAGTTGTACAAGTACATCTTCAAAACCTGAATCAGATGCTTTATATTTCCATTTTGCTAGTGCCTCTTTCGCTGATTTATCAAAAACATCTTTAGGTTTAGATTGAATAACACTAATGTTTTTTGTTTTACCGTTTGCTGCAATATCGTATTTTAATACAACAGAGCCGCTGATCCCTTGTTGAGCTGCTTGTATTGGGTAGGCAGGTTCAATGCGTATTGTTGGTGAGATATGCTCCTCTTGCGTTTTATTTACTTCAGGTTGCTTTGCAATTGCTAAGCCGCTTAGCATACTTGCTGCTACAAGCAATAAGCCACCTTTAGCAAACTTTGAACGCTCCCCGCTGTGTTTTATATTAATTAGTCGTTGTAACATGGTTTTTTTATCTCCGTAGTGTGAATAAGCCATAAGCCCTGTGGGCGCATTTGCCGCGCAGTTTATTAAGGCTTTGCTATATAAAATATGTTGTTGTGTGGTTTTATTGCTAAGTACCCGTTCATCACAAGTCAGCTCTTGTAGTCGGCGCATACTTGCGTAACAAACCCAAGCCAGTGGGTTAAACCAAAGTAAAATAGTAGGCAGTAATATAAGTGCGTTTGTTAAGTTGTCTTTGCGTTTAATGTGTACGTTTTCGTGCTCTAAAATAAGCGCTAATGTGGCTTGATCAAACTGAGTATTATAGTTACTCGGTAACACCAGTTTGCTGTTTAAAATACCGACCACCATTGGCGTGGCTACATGTTGGCTGGTGTAGGTTTTAACATCAGCGGTAAGAGTGCCTTCAAATTGTGTTAACTCAGTTAACTGCAGGCTTTTAACAAAACGGGTATGCGTAATAAAACTAGCTATTAATAACCCTGCGGTAATAAGTACATAAATGAGCGCCCAGCTAATACCCATTTCATGTGTAAAAGGCTGGTTAGGGGTGATTAAGTAATGGCTAATATTGCTATTTTGCAGTGGTTTAATCGCATTTGGTAAATTAGCAATCACCAATGCCGCAGGTAATAGCCATGCTAATTTATATACAAACCGCGAGCCAAGGGCTTTTAAACCAAATCGCTCGAGTAAAATAAATCCACAAAACAAAATGCTTAATAGTAATTGCTGCTCAATCAACCAATTAAAACCAGTTTGAATAACCATGTTAATCCCTTACTTTTGGTTTTTTTCCCAGTCATCTATAACTTTTTTAAGCTCGTTTATATCTTGCTGAGAAAGCTGCTCCGATTTAGCAAAACCGCTTACAAGTGGCGCAATACGTCCACTAAAAAAGCGCTCAATAAAGTTTTGGCTTTCTTTTAAGGTGTAGTCGGCGCGCTCCATACAGGGCATATAAATATATTGGCGACCTTCTTTTTCAAATGTAAGTGCGCCTTTTTTTACTAGTCGACCTAGTAGGGTTTTAATGGTTTTTTCGTGCCATTGCTTATCGTCGCTTAAGCGCTCAATTATTTGGCTCGCGGTGGCGGGGTAGTTAATCCAAAGTGCGTCGAGCACGTCAAACTCTGCTTTTGATAATTCAATCATTTTATTGCCTACAAATGTAATCTTTAATCAAAGACTACACCTGTAATCTATAATTGCAAGTTTATTTTTTAACTTTTTGAGATGTAGTTAAGTGACTTGGTATTATATTTTTGAAATATCGGTTTTATTAATTTGTATATATTGGTTTTCAGGTAGGTTTAGTTTTGAAAGGGTGAGGTCACTAAATTGCACTCTAAATAAATCAATTACTTTGTATCCGCAGTAATGCGCCATTTTACGTATTTGTCTGTTTAGCCCTTGTTTTAAAACAATACTAAACTGATTGCTGGCTATTTTATTTACTTCACAAGGCAGGGTTATGTGTTTATCAACGGGTACGCCTGCTGCCATTTTTTTACAAAAAGCATCGTCTAAAGGCTTATTTACGGTGACTAAATAATGTTTAGGCTGGTGGAAGTCAGGATGTATTAGTTGATTACAAAAATTCCCATCGTTGGTCAAAATAAGCAAACCGCGAGAGTCTTTATCAAGGCGACCAATAGGGTAAACACGGGTAAGTGTAGGTAAATGGTGAATAAGGCTAGCTGGGTCATCAATATTTAATTTACAGTCAATACCTACTGGCTTGTGGTACGCAAAATAAACTAAATCGGCAGCACCTTTAATTTCTTTTTCGTTCACTATTATTGTGTCTTGCTCATCAACGTGATCTATATGATTCGCTGGGCGATTATTTACAGTCACAACACCTTCATCAATTAAACGCGATGCCTGTTTACGAGAACAAATACCTGCATGGGCAATATATTTAGCGAGTCGGATTTTTGTGCTCATAACGTGTGACGCCAGCGGCTAATAAAAATTTGATCGCGATTATAGCAAAGCTGCGTATCTATGAGGTTACTTTTAAAAAAGGTGGTTGTTATGGGTATGAAATTCTCAGAATTAAAAAAACATGAGCCATTACAAAAGGTGGTTGCGCATTCTCTTGAAATGGCATTATACCAAGTCTCTGTAATTATAAATAATGTTGAATATTACGTGACAGAGGAAAATGGTGAGTTTATAAAAGCACTAAGCCCACTGCATATTCAAAAGCGTTTTGAAAAAATAGCCTATGCACAAATGATGCTACGCCATACAAGTGCTTACGATGAAATGTGCGGTCAACCCGAAAAAACAGCCAGTAATATGCTTGAAGTCCCATTTGGTAAAAATAACCTGTATTGATTGAGCTAGTTTGCTAGTATCAGCTCTTTAAGGGCGGCACATGTATCAATTAACAGCAGATAATACCGATGCGTTAAACGTAGCGCTTCGCGCGCAAATGGTTGAATTTAACGCCCAGCATTTTGATGCGCAAAGAGTGCCATTAGGCTATAAATTTACTGATGAGCAAGGCGAGCTTGTTGCCGGTATTAGTGGGTGTGTGTTTGGAAATTGGCTGATGATTAGTTGGCTTTGGTGTAGCGATAGTGCGCGAGGCCAAGGGCTTGCCGATAAACTGCTAACAGCACTTGAACAAGCCGCTATTGAACTAGGTGCAACAACTGCTCAACTTGATACGCTCGATTTTCAGGCAAAACCTTTTTATGAAAAGCGCGGTTATAGTGTTAAGTATCAGCTTAATAATTATCCGCGCTCTGGAACTCGTTACTTTATGGAAAAGCCACTTTAATATTTTTGCTGGCTATTTTACTTTTAGTGGCTCGCCTTCAAAGGTAATACCTAAAAAAGGTATTGCCTCTGGCGCTAACATAAAGGTGCGAATGTTCATGTGATCATCGCCTTTTGGGTTTTGCAGCACGTCTTGTCGGTAAAACTTACCAAAGCAATCTAAGGTATTTTGTTTACTTAAATCGTTTAGTTTAGCAAATGCAAAAATTTTACACGAGCCATTGTTCTCACTTGCAGAGCTTAGTAATCCATGATTATTAAAGCCGCACGCGGTAAACGTGTAATTTGCCTCTATAACAGCAATAGTATCTGTAAATTGAATGCTTTTTGGATTTTCTGCAAGGATTGCTAAGTAGTCATTTAATGTCATGTTTTATTCTTATGTTTTATAATTATTTAGCGCTTAACTCTAGCTCATCTGTCTGCTGATTTATATTAAATTTAAATCGCGATAAAAAGTTCATTCCTAGTAAACCTTGTCCGCGTGTGTTTTCAATGCTCAACACTTCAAAACCATAAATAATTTGCGAACCTACTTTAAACGACTCAATTTGATAACGTTTTACAACAATTTGACCGTTAGCCGTATTTACCGTTACATCACCTAAATATAAAGGTTGTGGCGAAATTTGCTCAATAACATTTGTCGGTAGCGAGGTCACGCTTGCGCCTGTATCAATCATTAATTCGGTGGATAGATTATTATTTATTTCGGTGTTTATTAAGTAATGCACGCCGTAAGGCGTTAAGGCAACGAAGTCGTCTTGCGATTGCGCTTTATTGATCATAGCTTGCAGTGTTTGCACTTGGCTTTTTAGATTGTGCTGGCTTGGCATTCGATCAAGGGTTGCTTGTGCGCTAATTAAATCGCCTTGCTGATAGTAGGCGTTCGCAAGCGGATATAAAAACGGTGCGTTATCGCTTTTATAATCAAGCCAAATTTGCGTTTGCTCAATAATAGCTTGCCAATTTTGTTGATCTGTTAATGTGCGTAGCTTGTTTTGAATGAGCGTATTTAAACGTGTATTTACGTTACTTTGCTGATCAGCAGGCAGTAATGAATTCAGCTCAAATAAAGCAATAATGGCATTTTGTGTTTGCTCGCTATTTATTAAATACTCAATCTGTAAGTTAAGTAATTCTACGTTATAAGGGCTGTTATTTAATAGCGCATTGAGAGATGATTCGCTAAGTAATAAATTGCTATTTAGCCATATTTTAAGCTGCACTAGCCACGATGAATAAAGTTTTTTTGCACTTTCTGGGTTGCTGTTTTTGAGTTGTTGATAGCT
Source organism: Pseudoalteromonas sp. NZS71 (assembly GCF_015864715.1). Lineage (NCBI taxonomy): Bacteria > Pseudomonadati > Pseudomonadota > Gammaproteobacteria > Alteromonadales > Pseudoalteromonadaceae > Pseudoalteromonas > Pseudoalteromonas sp. NZS71. The sequence goes on from NZ_JADYWS010000013.1 coordinate 97,904, forward strand.
ACTAAGTGCGGCTTCAAATTGGTGTTGTTTAAATTGCTGCTTTGCCGTATTTAGTAACGTATCTTGCTGTTTAGGCGATATGCTTTGCTGGGCACTTTGCGTTTTTTGTGGTGTAGTTAACGCAGGCTGCGGCCATAATAAATAAGCGTTAAGGCTAAGCGAGCCAATTAATAGCAAGGTGATTAGCTTGGTATAGTGGCTCATTGTGACCTCTTATTTTTAAACGAGTAGGTTATTTAATAAAGTGCGTTAAAGCATGGATGTTGACTATTTCAATATCAGCCAGCCCTTTATAAGCATAATTGGCGCCTTGATCGTTTAACCATACCGATTGGCAACCGGCATTATTTGCGCCTTGTACGTCGGTATCTAGGCTATCGCCAATGTGTAAAATTTCACTTTTAGCAACGTTTAAATGTGTGGCTGCTTTATCAAATAAGGTGCTGTGAGGTTTTGCTTTACCGTGCATACCTGCTTGCAGTACGAGTTCAAATTTATCGTGTAAGTTAAAGCGTTCAATTTCAACGTTACCGTTAGTAATCGCAACAAGCGTAAAGTGTTTGGCTAGGTTATCTAGTAAGTTTAGTACGTCATCGCTTACGACTATGTTGCTGCGCGCATCGGCAAAGGCGTTATAGGCGGCATTTGCATGGCGCTCTACATCATCTGCGGTAAACCCAAGTTTAGAAAGCGCTAAACGTAGGGTGTGTTTGCGCCATTTAGTTACATCATCTGCGAGATCTGGGTTTTGTATTACGGCAAGTTCGCGACATAGTTGCCAGTACTTTGGACCTTGCTCTTGATAGCCCGGTAGCGCGTTTAAATAATTTTGTTGGGCTTTAACGGCTGCTTTTATAATAGGGTGATTGCTGTATAGCGTGTCGTCTAAATCAAAGCTCATGACAGAAAATGGCTTAATAGCACGATTAAATCGGATCATATTTATTTTCCTAATCAGTTCGTTTTTTTGCGCGAGGGTGAGTGTTGTCGTACACCTTGGCTAAATGTTGAAAATCTAAATGCGTATACACTTGTGTAGCCGACAAACTGCTGTGCCCTAGTAATTCTTGCACGGCGCGTAAATCACCAGATGATTCTAAAATATGTGACGCAAACGAGTGGCGCAGCTTATGCGGGTGAACCTGCGAGCTAATGCCTTGTTTTATTCCCCACTCTTGCATGCGTAGGCGCACTTGGCGAATCGAAATACGATTTTTTTGGCTACTTAAAAATACTGCTATTTCATCGGGCTTTGTAAATTGAGGGCGTGTTGTGAGCCATTTTTTTAATGCGTCTAACGCTTTTTTACCCACCGGAATTAATCGCTCTTTATTGCCTTTACCACGCACTAAAATTTCGCCATTAGCAGCGCTAATATCTTGCATGTTAGCGCCAACTAATTCGCTTATACGCAGCCCTGATGAATACATAAGCTCCATCATTGCCTTATCTCTAATTGCGAGAGGCTCGTCGTCGGGTATTTCGAGTAAGCGCGCCATTTGATCTACGTCGAGATTTTTAGGTAGGGGCTTTGCAAACTTAGGACCTTTTATACCCACCGCCGGATTATGGTAATGCGATTGCTCGGCAATATTTTTTGCTTTTAAAAACTTATATAAGCTGCGAATACAACTGAGCTTTAAGCTAATTGTACGGCCACTTAATTGTTTTGATCGCAGTGCCATGCTGTAGCGGCGAATATGCTCGCCTTGTACGCCAAACCAGTCATCACATAGTTTGCTAAAATAAAGGGCTGCAAAGCCAAGTTGGCTTACGTATTGATTAACTGTGTGCGCTGAATATTGTTTTTCAAACTTTAAATAATCGCTAAATAGCGTTATGGGTGTACGCCAATTATCGCTTAACTGGGTAGTATTAGGCGCATCGTCACTCATGCTAGTTTTTGCAACCGCAGGTGTAATGCGTTTATAAAGTCGAGCACAAACAGGTTATCTTGCGCGGGCTCAAAATGGTTTACGTTACTGCTACCAAACGCCAAAATAGCGATAGGGTGTTTAGTGTCGCCAATTAAATAAATAGCGACAGATTGTGTATCTTCACTAAATAATAATTCGCGCTCTTGCTGATTAATACGCCCTAAATAATGCCCAGAATGGGTAAGGCGATGCGCAATAAGTTCGTCGTATTTGTGATTATATTTTACTAATTTGCAGTCGTTAACATCTTCACTTGAGCAAATTATATTGCGTAGATTATTTGCAAGAGTGTCAAAATCGTCATGATTCCAAAGTTGGCGATGACACTGGCTAAACAAACGATATACAAGCTCGTTTTGCGTTGCATGCTTGCTCATAGCGTCTATTTGGTTTTTTAAAAGCGTGTTGTGCTCGCGTAATTGGCGTTGCTGAATATGTACCAGCGACGTTGCACCTTGAGCTTGCTGTTGCAGCTCAAGTTGTGTGAGTAGCTCCGGGTGCTGAACCAAAAAATCAGGATGTTGATGTAAGTAATCAATAACCTGTTCTTTACTACTTAGCTCGCTCATAGCGCTACTTGCCCGTCGAACACATGCTCTGCGGGGCCAGTCATGCGTACTGGGTGACCTTCGCCACTCCAACGTACTTGTAAGCTACCGCCTGGTAAATCTACTTGAACGGTTGTTGATAACTTATTTTGTAGATGACCAATCACCATTGCTGCACACGCACCTGTGCCACAGGCTAGGGTTTCGTTAACGCCGCGCTCCCACACTCTTAATTTAATGTGTTCTTGCGATACAACTTGCATAAAGCCAATGTTCGCTTTTTGTGGAAAACGTTCGTGGTTTTCAAGTAATGGACCCAATATATCAACTTGCGCGGTGGTTACGTCGTCAACTTCTAGCACGCAATGCGGGTTACCCATAGATACCGCGCCACTAAATACAGTGTGTTCTTCGGTTCTAATAATATAAGTAAGCTCACGCTTGCTCGCTTTTAAAGGGATTTTACTTGGCTCAAAATTTGGATGACCCATGTTAACCGTTACTTGACCGTCTTTTTCTATGTAGAGCGTTAAGTTGCCCGACTTGGTCGACACAGTAATTTTATGCTTGTTAGTAAGGCCCTTCATACGTACAAAGCGGGCAAAACAGCGTGCGCCGTTACCGCATTGTTCTACTTCGGTACCATCGGCATTAAATATTCGATAATGAAAGTCGAGATCAGGAGAATATGGCGCTTCAACCATTAGCAATTGGTCAAAGCCAATGCCAAAATGGCGATCTGCCAGTTTTTTGATTTGATCTCGCGACAAAAAAACATTTTGTGTAATGTTATCAATCACAACAAAGTCGTTGCCTAAGCCGTGCATTTTGGAAAAATTAACTAACATAGCGCTCTAATTCGGTTTTGCTCTGTGCTAATCATGCCACAGAGCAGCTAGTAGACAAAAACGTTTATGGTAAAACTTTCTCACCTTGATAAAGGCTTTCAATAGTTTCGCGTTCACGAATAAGATGATGCTGCTGACCATCTACCATTATTTCTGCAACACGCGGGCGCGAGTTGTAGTTTGAACTCATGGTAAAGCCATATGCACCAGCACTTCGTTGTGCGAGTAAGTCGCCTTGTTTAAGCGCTAGTTCACGATCTTTTCCTAAAAAGTCGCCGGTTTCGCACACCGGACCCACAATATCAAAGTTGTGAGTAGGTGTTTCGTCGTCGCGAACTGATACCGGAATGATTTTTTGCCACGCTTGATAAAGCGCAGGGCGAAGCATGTCGTTCATACCGGCATCTACAATGGCAAAAAATTTGTCTTGGTTTTGTTTAATAAATTCAACTTGAGTAACTAAAATACCTGCATTAGCTGCAATAGCGCGCCCTGGTTCAAAAATAAGTTCAAGGTGTTTGTAGTTAGCTAAGCGTTCGGTAACTTGCGCTGCATATTCACTTGGGTGCGGTGGTTGCTCGTTGTTATATGGCACGCCTAAACCGCCACCAATATCTAAGTGAGTTAGCTCAATACCGTTGGTTTTTAGCTCATCAATAAGCGCCATTAATTTATCAAGGGCTTCTAAAAAAGGTCTGACTTCAGTTAATTGAGAGCCAATATGGCAATCAACACCAATAATTTTTAAACCAGGTAAAGCCGCTGCTTGTTGATAAACACTTACAGCAGTTTGTATATCAATACCAAATTTATTCTCTTTTAAGCCGGTAGAAATATACGGATGTGTTTTTGCATCTATGTCGGGGTTTACGCGAATAGAAATAGGTGCTTCTAAGTTAAGCTCGCAAGCCACTTCAGAAATACGCTCAAGCTCAGAGGCTGATTCAACGTTAAAGCATTTAATCCCCAATTTTAATGCGTACGCTATTTCGTCTGCTGTTTTAGCCACGCCCGAAAAAACCACTTTAGAAGCATCGCCTCCCGCTTTAATTACACGTGCAAGTTCGCCTTTGGATACAATATCGAAACCCGATCCTAGGCGCGCTAATATATTAAGCACGGCTATATTTGAGTTTGCTTTAACGGCGTAACATACCAAGCTTTTATGATTTTTAGTGGCGTTAGCAAACGCTAAGTAATGGCGTTCAAATGTGGCGCGCGAGTACACATAACAAGGCGTACCGTATTGCTGCGCTATGCTTGCCACACTTACGTCTTCGGCAAATAATTGGTTGTTTTTGTAGTTAAAATAATCCATTTATTGCTCCTGACTTTGCGATGTTTTGGCTTGCTCAGCGGTAGTGGCTGGTTTAGCTGTATTTTGAGGTTGGTTTTGCTCTGTTTGTTGCTCTGGTAAATATAACGGACCGCTTTGTCCGCAGCCAGCTAAGGCGCTTAACAGTACAGTGCTTATTAATAGTTTTTTTAATTGTAAGGTATGTGTCGCTTTCATTAGATTAATACGGTTGCTGGCTTTATAATCGCAGAGTAACAGAATATCTAAAAAATGCAGCTATTCGCGGATGATTTTATTCCTGTTACACTAGGACTTGTTTATCTCTCGAGGTTGAATTTGCGCTGCCCGTTGGGTTCGTCCTAGGAACGATTTACTCTTTGTTGCTCGGTTTTAACTTAGTCCACTAGGTTACAAACCTCGCGCCGCGATTAAATCGTCCCTAGATAGAACAAATTTCAATCCTGAAAGGTTAACAGGCCCTAGCTGCACATTTTTAAAGCTAATTCAAAGCTAAAACGTACCCAATATTAGGCGGCTCGCCTGCAAAGGAAATAACAATGACTGAACACGAATATCACCAATTAGCCGAAGCTCTTATGTTCACTATTGAAGAGCAGGTTGATGATTGCGAAGCTGATTTAGATTACGAATCGGCACAAGGTATTTTAGAAATTATTTTTCCTGATAAAAGTAAAATAGTGATTAATAAGCAAGCACCTCTTCATCAAGTATGGGTTGCGACTAAGTTTAACGGACATCATTTTGAAATGCGTGATGGGTTATGGATTGATAACCGCTCTGGCGCTGAATTTTGGGCGTTTATAAATGAAGCCTCAACTCGCCAAGCAGGCCAAGAAGTTAAGTGGCAATCATCACTATGAGTTTAGAATTTGTAGAATATGCAGCCCAAAGTGAGCACAAAGCAACGGTTATTTGGTTACATGGTTTAGGTGACTCTGGGGATGGTTTTGCACCCGTAGCTCCGCAGCTTAATTTACCAAGTGAGCTTGGTATACGGTTTGTTTTTCCGCATGCGCCAGTACAACCGGTCACCATAAATGGTGGTATGGAAATGCGCTCTTGGTACGATATTAAATCTATAGAATTAGATAAGCGTGCCGATGAACAAGGCGTAAGGGATTCGGCTGCAAAGGTAGAAGAGTTAATTAATAAAGAAATTGCTAATGGCATACCTGCTAATAAAATTATTTTAGCTGGTTTTTCTCAAGGTGGTGTTGTGTCTCTGCATTTAGCACCGCGCTTTGAGCAAAAGCTTGGGGGTGTTATGGCGCTTTCTACTTATATGTGTGTGCCGCAAAAATTTACTGATGAAGCAAAGCATACTGATTTAAACGTATTTATGGCTCATGGTAGCCAAGATAACGTTGTACCGCATAGTGCGGGAAGAAGTGCGTTTGAAGTATTAACAGCACATAACATGGATGTAAGCTGGCAAGAATACCCAATGGCCCACCAAGTTTGCGCAGAAGAATTGCAAGCTATTCGCCAATGGTTAATTGCTCGTTTAAGCTAATTTTGGAACCGCTGAGGTCAATATGAGTCAAAAAATAGTTATTAAAGCAAATGTTAAACGCGAACTACAAGAGAGTGTACCAACGGTAAGCTACGAGTGGAATTGGCGTCGTATTGTGAGTATTGCTATGTTGGTATTAATGACCTCTGCAGCAGTTGTGTATGGCTTAACAACGTCAGCCAGTGCAGAGCAAGGTGAGCATCCAAATGAGCAGGAGCAATTTTTAAGCTTTAGTAGTAACGCTCAAAACCAGACAAGCGTTGAAGTAACGGATGTTGAGCCTCAATCATCAGTAAACAACACTCCTAACGAGCCCGCAGAGATAACGCAACCGAGCATTGAACCGTTATTATTTGCGCAGAATGAGGTTGAGCAAAGCATATCAATTAATGCACCTGATAAAGCGGATCTTGTAAATACTGATACAGTTTTATTAGCTAACAACGATATTGTGATTGATCAAAGTGAGAGTATTAATACAGAGTTAAACTCAAACCTTGATAATGATGTGCAAGAAGAAACCGCAGAAGCTCAAAACGTAGCTGAGCCAGCCAGTCAAAGCGACTTACTTTTAGATTTAGAAAGTGATGATGGTGCATTGAGTGGCACTGAAGGTTTTTCACCTACAGCACAAGTGGCAAGTGTGGCATTGGGGGCGCAAATAGATACAGGTAAAATTAGCCGTGCAGTACTTACTCGCAAAGTAAGTAAGCGTGAACCTACTAATGTGTTTGCTGCTGATATTAGATTAAGTCAGTTTGATGAAGGGCTTTCGTTTTTTAGTGAGATTAAAAACCTTCAAGGCCAGCAAGTTAAGCATGTTTGGTCGTTTGAAGGTGAAACTATGGCTGAAATTACACTTAATGTTACTTCGCCTCGCTATAGAACGTACTCAACAAAAAATATCATGGACACACAGACAGGCCATTGGCGTGTTGATGTAGTTGATGAGCAAGGCAATTTAATTGCCCAAAAAGAATTTAGAATTTTAGCTGACTAAAACTAGCTAAACGCAGTAATTAATTGGATACCCCTATGACAGAAAAAACAAAATTAGTACGCATCGCAACGCGCAAAAGCGCCTTAGCACTTTGGCAGGCCGAATTTGTAAAAGCAGAGCTTGAGCGTTTTCATGCAGATGTGCGCGTAGAATTAGTCCCAATGTCGACGCAAGGGGATATAATTTTAGATACGCCATTGGCTAAAATTGGCGGTAAAGGCTTATTTGTTAAAGAGCTAGAGCAAGCCATGTTAGATGGCCGAGCTGATATTGCCGTGCATTCTATGAAGGACGTGCCAGTAGAGTTCCCAGAAGGATTAGAGCTGTATACTATTTGTGAGCGTGAAGATCCGCGTGATGCGTTTGTATCAAACAATTTTGCAAATTTAAACGAGCTACCACAGGGCGCCATTGTGGGTACTTCGAGCTTACGCCGCCAGTGCCAAATTAAAGCACTTCGCCCTGATTTAGATATTCGTGATTTGCGCGGTAATGTAAATACGCGTTTAGGTAAATTAGATGATGGCCAATATGATGCTATTATTTTAGCGGCAGCGGGGCTTATTCGTTTAAAAATGAGTAAGCGTATTGCTGACTACATTGAGCCAGAAGTGTCATTACCGGCAAATGGTCAAGGTGCTGTAGGTATTGAATGTCGTATTGATGATGAAGTAACAAAAGCATTACTTGCACCACTTGAGCATACCCAAACACGTATTCGCGTAAATGCAGAGCGTTCGATGAACCGCTATTTAGAAGGTGGTTGCCAAGTTCCTATTGGTGCTTATGCATTAGTTGATGGCGAGCAAGTACATTTGCGTGGTTTAGTTGGTGCTGTTGATGGCAGCGAAATTTTACGTGACGAAGTAACAGGTCATGTAAATGACGCAGAAGAACTAGGTATTGAGCTTGCTAAAAAATTACTAGCTCAAGGCGCAGACAAAATATTAGCTGAAGTTTATAGAGACGCATAAATGACACATATTCTGATAACTCGGCCCGAAGGAAAAGGCGCAGCCCTTGCACAGCAACTTGAGCAAGCGGGTTATCAGGCGTCTTTATTTCCGGTATTAAAAATAACGCATTTAACACCCTCCAGCACTGAACTTAGTCCGCTGTTAAATGCAGATAAAATAATATTTATATCGCAAGATGCAGTCAGTGCACTTTCGCAATTAAAACCCGATATAAATACCAAGGCGCAGTTTTATGCGGTTGGACAACAAACAGCCGACATTATATATGAGCAATTTGGTGTGCGCGCAGCAGTACCAAAGCAGTATGATTCAGAAGGGTTACTTGCGCTCAAATCACTCGCCGAGGTTGATGGCAGTAATATAGTGTTAGTTAAGGGTCAAGGTGGCCGCCCTGAGTTAGCTAAAACGCTGAAAGAGCGCGGTGCTTTTTTAAATAATTGTGTTGTGTACAAACGTGAACCCACAGAGAGTATCACCCCCAACTGGACAGACCACTGGAAAAGCCAGAATGTACACGGTATAGTCATAACAAGTAATGCAGCAGTTGATGCTATATTTAAAAGCCTTACTGCACACCAACTACAATGGTTACAACAGTGCCGATTTTATGTTGCAAGCGAGCGGATAGCCGCTTATTTAAAGTTGCAACAGGTAAGTTCGGCTAATATACACATTGCAGCAGGGGCTAGCGATAATGCTATGTTTACCTGCATAAATCAGCAAGGTAGCAACATGAGCGAACAGTCAAAGCCAGTTACGGCAGAAAAAGCCACACCAACAATAGCTAACACGGCCTCAGCTAAATCAGCTAAGCAAGAGCCAGCAGCTACAAAAAATACGACAGAAAAAAACAAACAAAAGGTAAGTAAGGTTGCAGCACTTGCGCTTCTTATTTCGTTAATTGTGGCCTCTGGTGTTGGATACGAGTTTTATCAAAAATTAAATGCTGGTAAGGCGCGAAACCTAGCCGTTAATGAGTTAAGCGAGCAAAATAAGTTACTCGTTCAAGAGCTGCAAGCACTTAAATCGGCGCAATCTAATTTGCAGCAAGCGCTGTTTAATAGTGAGAAAAAAGTAGCCGCAACCCTAAGTGAAAGTGCAGCTCAAAATCAGCAAGAGCTAAAAGCAGCCCTGCAAAAAGCGCAGCAACAAGGCTCGTCTTTAAACCCACAAGAAGTAACCAGCTTACAGCGTATGGCTGAATTTAAACTATGGGCTGAAAAAGATTACCAAGGCACTAGTGCTGTTTTAAAGCGCTTAGATGCATTACTTAGCGAACACCCAGGAACAGTTGAAGTTCGCCAAGCTATTATGCAAGACATACAAACACTTGATAGCCTTAAACCTGTTGCAACAGAGGCTATTTATTTACAGCTAAACAGTGCACTTAATAGCGTTGATAATTTAGTTTTTAATGCGGTTAACTTGCCAGAAGAAGCGGCTGCAATAGATGAAAATGCTTTAAGTGATGACGTGAGTGATTGGCAGCAAAACCTGAGTAATAGCTGGAATAAAATTGTGGATAGCTTTATTACTATTCGCCAGCACGAAGGTGTTTCCATTGAGCCATTACTTACAGATCAAGAGCGCCATTTAATTAATCAACGAATCAAGCTTAATATAACTCAGGCACAAGATGCACTTATGAGTAAGCAGGCGAGTATTTTCTTTAGCGCCTTAAGTGAAGCAAAACGTTTAGTTGGTGAGTACTTTAAGCAAGACGATGATGCAACCAAAACGGTACTTAAAGCGTTGTCTAAACTCGAAAAAGAGCAGCTTAATTTTAATCCAAAAATAACCTTAAATAGTACACAAAAGGTTAAGGAGTGGGCGCAATGATAGGGCTAATTATTTTAATTGTAGCTATTGTTGTTGTACTAGCGGTTACTCCATTTGTGCTAGATGAGAAAGGTTATGTACTTATTTCATTTAACAATACGACGATAGAAGGCACGATAGTATCGTTTTGTATAATGGCAGTCATTACCGCTGTTGTTTTATATTTAACATATAAGCTAATCCGCTACTTATTATCGATTTATCATAATACTAAACATGGCTTTTTTGCACGTAGCCAAGAGCGCAAACAAGTAGCTATTGAGCAGGCTCTGTGGAGTGCTATTAATGATGATTACGAGCACGTAGAACAGGCTTTATCGGGTAATAGCGTACCAGATAAGTTTGAAGATATTCGCTTAGCATTACTTGCAAAAGCAGCGCTTGCTAATAATCAAACAGATAAAGCACTTGAGCGTTTATTTGAAATAAGCCCAGAGCATCAATTAAAAGTAGCAAAGCTATGGTTGGCAAGTGGCGACAGTAGCGCGATTGAGTCACAAATGCGTATTAGTGCAGAAGCTAAAAAAGTCACCGCACTTGAGTTAAAACTTTATGCAGAAGTATTAGTACAGCAACAACACTTTAGTGCGCTGGAAGACTTTTTGCCGCGTTTACTGCGCAAAAAAGCACTTACTGATGCACAGTGGACGCAGTTATTTAGTGCCTACTTTAATGCGTTAGATGCAGACAAACTGAGCGAAAAATATAAACAGCTACCTAAAAAGCTGCAAGCTCATGCCCACACCGCATATTTAATGCAAATGGCGCAAGCAGGTCAATTGGCTGTTATTGAAAGTGACTTAATTAAAATGGTTAAGCACAATGAGCAACACTTAGAGCTTGCCAATATATTAAGTAAATCAACAGCAGCCGATGCGCCTAAGTTGCAAATAAACATACAAGAACGCCTTAAAAAGGATGATTCAAATAATTCACTATTACTTGCGCTGGCTTGCCTTGCTAATGCTAAAGGTGATTATGACTTAGCAGCTAGAATTTTTGATAAAGCACTGAATAGTGACAATAAAAAACAGTTCTCTGAACAAGCTGTTTTGAGTTATAAAAATAGTGCACAAGCAGAAAAGGCGCTCGTTTTATATCAATAAATGACTACACTATAACTACTTAGCATTTTTTGTAGTTCAGGAGCACAAGCATTGAGAAAGTTTTTAATATTAACCCTTAGCTTGGCTTGTGCTTACTTCTTTACTGGGTATTTTAGCAATTCACTTCTTTCTGTAGATGGCTATGCGGTCGCCTCTTGGCCGCCCTCAGGAATTGCTTTAGCGAGCTTTTTAATTTGGGGACGTAAGTCATTTATTGGCCTTATTCTTGGTGCTTTCTGTACTAACTTAATTCACCTTGATAACACCGTAGATATTCTTCATTTTAATGTGCTTTTACAAGCTATTTGCGTCACTTTAGCCTCTGTTTTACAGGCTTGGATTGGTCGTCAAATTATAGTAAATGTTATAAAGGCTCCGCTAGATTTATCTTCTTTAAAACACAGTGTTCAAAGCTTAATAGTAGCGGGGCCAATATGTTGTGTTATTGCTGCAGGTGTGGGAACTAGCTTATTAGCATTGAATAATGTGATTCCGACCAATGCTATTTTTGATAACTTTATAGCATGGTGGATTGGCGACAGTATTGGTGTACTTATATTTACTCCACTCATGCTCGCAGCCTTTAATTACACGCAAGTACGCCAACGTATGTTGGTAATTTTACCTTCACTATTAATTTACATACTGATTAGCGTTAGTTTTTATGGCGCTGCTAGTGTTAAAAAAGAAAAAGATATTCAAAAGCAAGAAGCCAAAATACTTGTTGTGCAAAATGCTATAAGCCAAAAGCTTGATGGTATTACTGCTCATTTAGGCTTATTAGCTACATTTTTTGCTAGTAGTAGTGACGTGGATTTCAAAGAGTTTAAACAATTTACTTCAAAGCAGTTGGGCTACAGCCAAGAAATTCTAGCATTTGAATGGATACCTTATATACCAGCAAATAAACTCGCAGATTTTGAAACACATGAAAATCCAGCCTCCGGCCAACCTCTATATATAAAAGAAAAGTCACTAGATGGAGCTTGGCAACCTGCAGGTACTCGTAGTAATTACTTTCCAGTAAAGTACGTATATCCCTTAAAAGGTAATGAAGATGTTTTAGGGTTTGATTTAGCTTCTAGTAAAGTAAGAGGTGCAGCGCTTAGCAAAGCGAAAGAGCTTAATGAACTTGCACTAAGTGAGCCAATTAACTTGGTCCAAAATACAGCCGAACACGGTGTACTTTTTTTATATCCTGTTTTTGGAGAGTCCTCTACCGAAGATGATTTTCAAGGCTTTGTGGCAGCGATTATCAGCCTGAAACGCTTATCGCAAACACTATTATTTGATCACAACAACTCAATTTCAGCCAGTTTTTTTGATACAACGATACCAGGGAAAAAGCAGGCAATTTATATTGCCGATACCGATAACTCGCAGGCGCTATTTAAAGAATATCAATTGTTGATTGGCAAGCGCATGTGGCAGGTCGAGTTATATGAACCAATAGTTAGAACGTCTTGGTTAATGTATTGGCTTGCACAAATAGTAGGTATGTTGTTTGTGTGGTTACTGATTACATTTTTGATTTCAGTTACAGGTACAAACATACAAATTCGCGAACAAGTGGCCAAGCAAACACATACACTACGCAAAGAAAAACAAAAAGCAGATGAAGCGAGTCATATTAAAGGACAGTTTTTAGCAAACATGAGTCACGAAGTCCGCACCCCTATTAACGGTATAAAAGGGCTGCATTATTTAGCGCTGCAGCAGAATGATTGGCAACAAGCAAGAAGTTACATTGAACAAGCAGATGGAGCACTGGGTGTTTTACTGCGGGTATTAAACGATGTGCTCGACTTTTCAAAAATGGAAGCAGGCAAGCTAGACTTAATGCAAGAGCCTATTAATGTAGCGAGTTTAGCGGATGAAATGCTTAATTTACTTCAGTTTGAAGCTGACATTAAATCAATAAAGTTAAGTCTCGATTTTGATAAAACATCAACTTTGGTCATTAATACCGATCCAATCCGCTTAAAACAAGTGCTGCTGAATCTGCTCAATAATGCGGTTAAATTTACAGGGGAAGGTGAGATCACTCTGAAAATTTGGCAGTCGAAAAAAATGACTTACTTTAGTATTAACGATACGGGTATTGGTATTAGTAGTGAAGCACAAAAACAATTGTTTAAACCGTTTGCGCAAGCCGATAGCTCAACCTCACGTCAATATGGTGGTACAGGCTTAGGGTTAAGTATTTGCAGAAAGCTGGTTGAGTTAATGGGTGGTGCAATTGATTTAGTCAGTTATGAAGGCAAAGGTTCTACATTTACATTTAGTTTGCCGCTTATATCGCCTTTACCAAAGGCAGAGCAAATTCAGCAGCAATACGACGAAATAGATGTAAGTACCTTATCATTCGCAAACTATAAGTTGCTTCTAGTAGAAGATAACCCACTTAACCAGCATGTTGCCAGTGCCATTTTAAAAACAAAAGAGTGTATTGCCGATATTGCTAATGATGGTTTTGAAGCCATAGAAAAGCTAACCGAAAATAGCTACGACATTGTTCTTATGGATATTCAGATGCCAAAAATGGATGGACTCCAAGCAACAAAAGTAATTCGTTGTGATTTAGGGTTAATTGATTTACCCATAATAGGGCTATCGGCGAACGCCCATGACGATGACGTTAAAAAGGCATTAGCCTCTGGAATGAATAGTTATATTACCAAACCTATTGATGCAAATACGCTTTTTAAAACTCTTTGGCATTATTTATCAAATAAATAAATAAGTAACGTTATTTTTTGCACAAAAAGCAGACATATGACCGCTTAAACTTAACGCAAACCATATAGACTTGAAAAATAACTATATCTGCGTATCATGCGCGCAAATTTAACTAAACTGGGTTGCTATTATGATCAATAGAAAATTACCTTTGCTAGATATTCACCGTCATTTAGATGGTAATGTACGTGCGCAAACCATATTAGAACTTGGTCGTCAGTTTAATATAGAGTTACCTGCAGATAACGTTGAGGCATTAATTCCTCATGTTCAAGTTATTGACCCTGAGCCAAACCTTATGGCTTTTTTACAAAAGTTAGATTGGGGTGTCACTGTACTTGGCGACTACGATGCGTGTAGACGCATAGCGATTGAAAACATTGAAGATGCACAAGCACAAGGCCTTGATTATGTAGAGCTTCGATTTAGCCCTTACTACATGGCACAAAGCCAAGGTTTACACCCAGAAGGGGTTGTAGAGGCGGTTGTTGATGGTATTAAATCAGCAACAAAGGGTGCAAATATAAAAGCTAACTTGATTGGTATTTTATCGCGCACTTATGGCGTAAAAACATGTCAAAAAGAGCTTGATGCATTACTCGCATTTAAAAATGATTTAGTCGCTGTTGATTTAGCCGGTGACGAAATTGGCTTTCCTGGTGAGTTGTTTGTAGAGCACTTTAAACAAGTACGAAATGCTTATTTAGCTTCGACTATTCATGCTGGAGAGGCACTCGGTGCTCCAAGTATTTGGCAAGCAATTAATGAGCTAGGTGCAAGCCGAATAGGGCATGGCGTTAAAGCTATTGAAGATCCAAAACTAATGGATTACTTACGCGATAACCGTATTGGTATTGAGTCGTGCTTAACAAGTAATATTCAAACCAGTACAGTAAACGATTTAGCTAAGCACCCACTTAAACAGTTTTTAGATCACGGTATTTTAGCGTGTATTAATACTGATGACCCTGCGGTTGAAGGCATTGAAATTGAGTACGAATATACCGTTGCAGCACCTAAAGCGGGCTTATCTCAAGCTGATATGGAAAAAGCCCAAAAAAATGCATTAGAAATAGCATTTTTAAGCGATGGCGATAAAAAAGAGCTTTCAGCAATCGTTAGCGCACGTTAACTCTATTTAATACACATTAAAAATGCCGCTTTATAAGCGGCATTTTGTTATCTGCAATTTAGTGTGTTTGGCAGCTTATGTAATTATCGTAAAGTGCTTTAAGTACATCTGCTCGGCTGATCATGCCTATTACTTTAGCACCCTCTACAACAGGGTAGTTTTTTGGTTTACCAGGCTGCATCTGCTGTGCAAGCTCAATAATGTTGGTATCGCCGCTAACGGTCACTACCTTTGTTTGCATAAGTTGCGATACTTTAACCATCCCATCACAAAAATAACTGCTTTGCGTAAGTGGTTTTAATAGTTCTTGCTCAGATATAAATCCGACTAGGCATTTATCTTTATCAAATACTGGTGCGCCAAGTAGTTTAAATTTTTGTAGTTCTGCTATGGCTGTCGTCATTTCTGTATCTGGTGTGATATTTGGCAACTTGCGTTGCATAAAATCTTTTACTTTTGTATTTAGCATTTGGGTCTCTCCCGCTGATGTTCTATACAAAGTATGGTTTATAGATAGGGATTTAGGAAATTGTTTATGTTGATGAGATTGATAGGTTTTAACTATTAAGTATTTGTTGTTATATAAAATAAAAGCACCGATTAGGTGCCTTTATTCATAACTGAAAGTTAATTTCAATTATTTGATAAATGCGAATGCATCGGCGTACATGTTTTCACGAATTGCACCATGAGTAATAAAGTCATCACGGACAATACCTATCATGTCAAAACGACCGGCCATGTAAATATCGTATGGTTCAAGTGATACAATATCTTGCATTACCGCTTTATGTACATAGCCAGTGTGACCTTGCCAATTAGCAGATGGGTTTTCTACCACAGGGATAAACTCAAAGTTTTTGTGGCTATCGGCCCATGTTTGCATTTCTGTATGTGCGTATAAAGCAGATTCTTCTTTTACACCCCAGTAAAATAATACAGGACGGTCGCACTTAATTTCAGCTAAGTGATCAGCCATTGATTTTGCGTATGAAAAACCAGTGCCACCGGCAAGTAAAATAATAGGACGCTCACATTGCAGGCGCAACTGTGAAATACCCAAGCCAGCTTCAATGTCTACTAACTGCCCAGTGGTATGGGCGTTTCGTAAATGTTCCAGCGATTGCATTGCATACGAATCGGCACCTGACGCGCCAATATGCAGTTCTATTGCATCGCACTGTGAAGGGCGACTAGCTATAGAAAAAGCACGTTTGTCTTTTTCGCCCAATACGAGTTGCATGTATTGGCCAGCTTCAAAGGTCACAGGTTGTTGTGGCTTTAAAATTACTTTGTGAACAAATTCTGTAAGTGGGCTGATAGCTACAACTTCAGCTTTTAATGTTTGCATTTTTTACCTTTTAGCAGCGCTTTAAACAGCAGATACGCAATCGAATGACTCGATTCTAGCATATCTGCAGGGTTATTTTATAGCCTGTTATGTACTTACATATAAACACTTAAAGAATATTTAGGCTTTCCCAAATATCATCTACGCGGTCTTTGGTGTCTTTATCCATAACAATAGGCTCGCCCCATTCGCGGGTGGTTTCGCCAGGCCATTTATTGGTGGCATCCATTCCCATTTTTGAACCAAGGCCAGAGACTGGCGATGCAAAATCGAGATAATCAATAGGTGTGTTTTCTATTAATGTTGTATCGCGAGCAGGATCCATTCGGGTTGTTATAGCCCAAATAACATCTTCCCAATCACGGGCATTAATATCGTCATCGCACACAATTACAAACTTGGTATACATAAACTGACGTAAGAACGACCAAACCCCCATCATCACGCGCTTGGCATGGCCAGGATATTGTTTTTTCATTGTTACAATCGCCATACGGTACGAGCACCCTTCAGGCGGAAGGTAAAAGTCGACTATTTCAGGAAACTGCTTTTGTAATATAGGCACAAACACTTCATTAAGTGCTACACCCAAAATCGCAGGCTCATCAGGCGGTCGGCCAGTAAATGTGCTGTGATAAATAGGATCTTTACGATGCGTTAAGTGAGTCACAGTCATAACTGGAAAGTCATCTACTTCATTATAGTAACCGGTGTGGTCACCATAAGGGCCTTCAGGTGCGATTTCACCTGGCATAATGTAACCTTCAAGTACTATTTCTGCACTGGCAGGGACTTGCAAGTCATTGGAAATAGATTTTACAACTTCGGTTCTGCTACCACGTAATAAACCAGCAAATGCATATTCGCTTAATGTGTCGGGTACAGGCGTTACTGCACCTAATATAGTAGCTGGATCGGCACCTAGTGCTACCGAGACAGGGTAAGGCTGCCCTGGGTTTTCTTTACACCATTCTTGAAAATCAAGCGCGCCACCACGATGCGACAACCAACGCATAATTATTTTATTTTTGCCTAATAATTGCTGGCGATAAATACCTAAATTTTGGCGCTTTTTATAAGGCCCTTTAGTAACTGTAAGGCCCCAAGTAATTAATGGCGCTGCATCACCTGGCCAGCAATGCTGAATAGGTAATTTAGTTAAGTCTACGTCATCACCTTCTAAAACCACTTGTTGGCAAGGTGCTTTTTTAACTTCTTTTGCAGGCATATTAAGCACTTGCTTAAAAATAGGTATAGCGCCTAAAGCTTCTTTAATACCCTTTGGTGGATCAGGTTCTTTTAAAAAAGCGAGTAGCTTACCCACTTCGCGCAGCTCGCTAACGTCTGTTTGGCCCATGCCCATTGCTACGCGTTTTGGTGTACCAAATAAGTTGGTAAGCACCGGCATATCGTAGCCTTTTGGATTTTCGAATAATAACGCAGGACCTTTAGCACGCAATGTGCGATCAGATATTTCGGTCATTTCAAGATACGGGTCGATTTCTTGGGTGATACGTTTAAGTTCGCCTTTTTTTTCAAGCAAATCGATAAAATCACGTAGATCTTTATATTTCATTGTGGGCCGCTATTAAGCAAAAGAGTTGAAGTATTATACCCATTTCATGCAAGCCAAGTCATTACTTGCACTTAAAACTTAAAGCGCTCAACGGCACTTGTTAAGGAGTGTGCAAGTTGATTTACGTCTTCACTTTCGCTTGCTAGGGTTGTCGCGTTTTTGGCATTCAAGGTTGCTTGCTCTGTCACCTTGGCCATTATTTGTTGAATGTCGCTACTGTTAGTCAATTGCTCATGTGATGCATGAGCAATTTGCTCACTCATCTGATTAACAGACAACAATGTGCTTTTAATACGCTCTACGGCTTTATTTAGTTCAGTGCTGTTTTTGACACATTGCTTGGCTTGGTGTTGGCCATCAGTAATGTGTTCTTGAGTTGTTTTAGTGTGTTGTTGCAATGTTTGGATCATGGTGTTTATTTCGCTAGTCGAGGTCTGTGTACGTGCAGCTAATGATCGAACCTCATCAGCAACTACAGCAAACCCGCGTCCGTTTTCACCCGCTCGCGCTGCTTCAATTGCAGCATTGAGTGCCAATAAGTTGGTCTGCTCGGCAATGCTGCTAATTGTTTCAACAATGGCTTCAATAAGCTGAGTGTGTTGGGCTAGTTCCTCAGTGCTGCCTACTGCTTTATCAAGGCGCTGTAATAAAGTTTCTATACTTAGACTATTTTTATTAGCAATCTTGTTTACGTCATTGGCAAATTGCGATGCATTGGTTATTTCACTTGATGTTTTATCTGCTTGTTCATAAACCGCTTGTGAGTTGGTTAGCATATTTTGTGCAAGCGATGTTGCCTGCGCGCTTCGCTCCAACTGCTGTTGTGCAACAACCGTCATTTGCTGACCTTTTTCACTGGTTTTAATAGCGCTGCGGTCTAGTTCATGGGCGTCACTACTAATTGCGCCAATTAACTGGGTAAGGTCTTCACTGAGTTTATTTATGTTATTTAGCAAAGTACCAAATTCATCTTTACTGCGCGGATGGCTTCGCTTTGATAAATCACCTGAGGCGATTCGGGCTAAATCGCGGTTTACTTTTTTAAGCGGTTTTAGCATTGCGCGAGTTGTAAAAATAGAGATAGCGATAATCAATATAATTAAAACAAGCGTAATAATTACTACAGAACTAATCCCAGTATTTATGGCGGCCTTTGCATTAGTTTGTAAGGCATTAAAGCGCTCATCAGCCAATTTATTAAGTTCAATAAGCTGACCTTCTGTTGTTATAAATTGCTGTTGAAAGTGTTCAAAATTTTGAGCCGCAGCAATAGTACTTTTGAGTACTTTATTTTGTTGGGCATAAATTCCTGTATTGTTGTTAAGTAACTCTCTTAATTGATTAAACTTAGTCGTTAAATTTTTAGCATTAAACGCATTATTAAAGGGTAGCGCTTGTTGCTCTAAATAGGTGAAATTAGGTTGGATGTTATCTAGTAGAAATAGGGTATCTTGCTGATGGCTATTTAAATCATTGATACTTGTAGTTTGAGTAATGCTTTTTATATTATTGCTTAAGTTAAACAATAAATCATCTATACGGGTCGCTGTTCCAAACATAGCATTAAGTAGCGCCTGCTGTTTTGCAGGCACTTCTAAAAGTTCTATATCAAGTAAGTTAGAACTTAAATTGTAAAGTTGCTCGTTAAACGTTGCTGATAATTCTATGGTGGAATTTTGCGCTACAAACTTACTCTCTTTAGCACTAAACATTGCGACACTTACTTTAGTCAATTGCTCAAAGCCTTCGTTGGTACTGGCGAGTAAATTTTGCATTGTTATTTGTTGATTTAGTTGAGTGCTTAACGAATTGAGCATATCGCTAAATTGTTGTTGCTCAGCTTGCGCCTGTTTTTTATTTTTTTGAAGTAAATCAAGGTTTGCTTGGCTGTAAGCTAAGGCATTAAATTTGGTAATAGACAGTAATGATAGCCTTAAATCTTTACTGAACTGCTGTACCGGAACTGCTAATTTTTCGGTTCGGGTATTGTTAACGCTAATTTTGTTTAATGACCAATAAAAAAACACACTACTTGTTAGCACCAATAAACCAATGGCAGTAAAAGCTAAAATTATTTTATGTTTGATCGCAATTGAACGCATAACTTCATCACAATAATGGGTCTTTAATTATTGTAGCATTGCTGTAATTTATTGGTTAGTTTTGTGTTAAACCTTGATGCACTGTCTTTTTTTACCAGCAATGATTAGCATGGCCTCATTTCCCTTACCCCAAAACAGTACCTCTTCACTTATATATTTATTCCCTGATGCACTTTTTTCGTGATTAAGTACATGCACTTTATTGTTAAAGATAAGTTCGGCTTCAGAATTATTAATGATATTGAGTTTTACGCTCTCATCATCGCATTGGTAAGCAGTACTGGTTTGTAAATCACTACATGCGGTTAAGCTTAGTAAAATAGCGATTAATGCTAAATATACTTTCATTTTTCCTCCCATCTTCTTTAAAAGTTAGTTAAAACACAGGGCAAAATTTTAATCTAATGTAAGAATAACAAAGCAAAATTAACCGTTGGTGAAAGTAGCGCTTTACGTTATGTTTATAGCAATATTTTTTGAGCTCGGAAGCTTTATGGCAGGCACTAACCTTTTAACGTTATTAGACGATATAACCACTTTACTTGATGACATTGCGACAATGAGTAAGGTAGCAACAAAAAAAACAGCGGGTGTATTAGGCGATGACTTAGCGCTCAATGCACAGCAGGTTACAGGTGTTGCAGCAGAGCGTGAATTACCGGTTGTTTGGGCTGTGGCAAAGGGCTCATTTTTAAATAAAGCGATACTCGTACCCGCTGCTTTATTAATAAGCGTATGGCTGCCTTGGTTAATAACACCGCTTTTAATGATGGGTGGTTTGTTTTTGTGTTTTGAGGGAGCTGAAAAAGTATTTGCTAAGTTTTTGCCTCATCACAATGAAGTGGTAGATGAAGATGAAAAATTAGATTTAGTTGAGTATGAAAAACAAAAAATAAAAGGGGCAATAAGAACCGACTTTATTCTTTCTGCCGAAATTATTGTTATTACTTTAGGCACTGTGGCAGGCGCTACGTTACTTAACCAAGCTTTAGTGCTTTGTGTTATCGCAATTATAATGACGATTGGCGTTTATGGCTTAGTGGCCGGTATTGTAAAGCTGGATGATGCCGGGCTTTATTTACTCAACGAATCTAAAGTGTCAGCTAATAAATTTAAAGAGTTACTTGGTAAAGGCTTACTCGCAGCAGCGCCTAGGTTGATGCAGTTTTTAGCATTTGCGGGCACCATTGCAATGTTTTTAGTAGGCGGCGGGATTTTAGTGCATGGTGTTGAGTTATTGCATCATACTCAAGTGGATGTAACGAGCTATGCTCAGTCTGTTGCTGGCGGCACAGGAGAAGTATTAGCGCCTCTCTTGTTTGATGGTTTGCTAGGTGTTATTGCCGGCTTAGTTGTTGTGCTTATACATGTAAGTTATACAAAGTTATTTAAAAAATAGTTCATAGCTGGCGTACTTGTTGCGCCAGCTATATTTAAATTCACTCATTCACAGTTAGCTATTTTACAAAGCGATTCTAATTCAAATTGTGCTTTAGTATTTTTTTGCTCAATGGCCTTTTTATACCAATAAATAGCCTGTTGATAATTTTGAGCTATTCCCTGACCATCACGATACATTTGCGCTAAATTTAATTGCCCCCATTGAGAACCCGCTTCAGCAGCTAGCTTAAAGCTATTAAATGCTTCAAAAAACAACTTATCTTTAAAATAAATAATGCCTTGTTGATTGTTTTTATCGAGTTTTAAACCTTTATATAGTGGCTTAGGTTTGGGGGGAAACATCACAAACCCGCCATAAAGACTGTTGGCATAAGGTCGCAGCACGTCATAAATAGCTTCGTCTTTATACAAACGCTTTACTTCATCACGAGGGAGAGTGATTGTTTTAGTGGAGAAGTAATTGTCTTGAATTAGTTGGCTGGTACGCATTGCCAAGGTAATACTATTATTACGTTTATAGCTGTAGTTGCTTATCTGAAAGGTAATAAACTGCTTATCAAAACTTAAAACTTGAGCAATTCTTAAATTGGTTAGGGTCCAGGGTTCGTGTGTAAATTTGTCGGCGTGTACTAAGTAGGTGTCATATATTTTAGGTGTATTCAAATAACTTTGCTTTTGAGTCTCGGTATCAAGGTGTTGTTGATAAAAAAACGAAACAATCCAAAGCAATAAAAATACGCCAATAAAGTATTTAGGTAGGCTTAGTTTTTCTATTAACGGTAGTTGCGGTATTTTAACAGGTTCGCTTTTTCCGCATTGATAGCACTCGCGTTTATAGCTTAATTTTAAGGCAAGCATAGGTAAAATGCTAAATCGTAAATAGCGGCTTTTATTTACTAAATGGTAGGCGTCGCTTTGGCAGTGAGGGCAGCGTGTTATTTGTGCAAAATGTGGAAATGATTCACTCGTGTTGAAAAGTAACATAAAGCACGCTCCTTGTTTAATTACCTAAAGGTAAAACAAGAAGCGTGTTAGTTAAAGCTACAAACTGTAAGTAAGTATGTCTGTTATTACTTATTTTGAGCTTTAGGCTTGATAGTGGTTTTTGCATCGGCAGCCATTAGAGCAAATACAGCGTATGCAGCGGTATTTTGACGAAGCTTAGCAGGTGTTACTTTATCAAGCGTATCGTCAGCTGTATGGTGGTAATCAAAGTAATCTGTTCCATCTTGAGCAAGTTCAAAAATAGGCGCTGACGTTGCTGCTTTAAGTGGAATTAGATCGGGGCCACCATTCGCTTGGTTTTTACCAATGTGCTCAATATTTAACGGCGCAAGTTCTTTTGCTATAGCGCGAACTACAGGAAGTGACTCTGCGCTTACGTTCGATTCAAAAGCATATACAACATCGGCGCCAAAATCAGACTCAGCGGCTGCAACAATATTGCTTAGCTCGTTTTTATGCTGTGAAAAGTATGCTTTTGCTCCCCAAAGGCCAAGCTCTTCAGCTGCAAAAAGTACCACACGAATACTGCGCTTAGGGCGTTTTACATCGCTAATATGTTTAGCGGCTGCCATTGTTAGTGCAACGCCTGCGCCGTCATCTAATGCGCCAGTCCCTAAGTCCCAAGAATCTAAATGCCCTCCAATTAATACATATTGCTCAGGGTTTTCGGTACCATTAAATTGGCCAATAACGTTATAACCAGTGCCTTCACCAAGGCTTTCGGTTTGCACATTAATATTTACCGACACTTCTTTATTTAAAGCAACTAAGCGTGCTATTTGATCTGCATCTGGGTTAGCAATTGTTACGTTAGGTATTTTTGTAACACCTTCTTTGTAGTAACTACCGCCAGTGTGTGCAAAGCGATGATGACCGGTACTAACCGAGCGCATCATGTAGGCAACAGCGCCTTTTTTAGATGCTTCTATAGCGCCTGTACCGCGTGCTTTTACAGCAGGTCCGTAACCATTCCCGTCTATGTCGCGGTTCATACGGTAATTAATATACGCAATTTTACCTTTTAAACTGTTTGCCGGTGCGGCTTTTAATTCATCAAGTGTTTCGAATAATACAACCGGCGCTGTAATCCCATCTTTTGGCGTGCTTATACTGTTACCTAATGCAGTTAAGTGCAGTGGTTGCTCGCTTGGTGTTAGTATTTTTCCGCTTTCGCTATAACGGCGCCATTCAGGAAATGTGGCTTTTTCTAACCATACTTTATCAAAGCCCAGTTCATTAAATTTGGCTTGAGCCCATGCCACGGCTTTTTTATCGTTTTCGGTACCAGGAAGGCGTGGGCCTACTTCAGTTGTTAATGACTCTAGTAATTTATAACTTAAATCACTATTTAGTGCAGAGGTGCGCACTTTGTCTACTTGTTGTAATTGCTTTTGGGTAAATTCGGCGCTGTTAGCGTTTGCAGCCATACTGCTAGTAAGCAGCAGTGCGGTAATTAATTTTTTCATTTTGGTAGGCCTTTTTAATAATTAGCGCTATTAGAGCATGTAACAAACATGATAAAAAATAGATGAGATGAATAGGCTTTGTAATAGGTTTAATGCTGTTAGGTGTGAATATTTAGATATAAAAAAGCCCGCGTAAATGTACGCGGGCTATATTTTAAAGCTGTTATTTAAGGCATTTATTTAAAAGCTAAATTGCGCAGCTAAACGAAGATTTGTGCCCTCGCCAACAGTTACATTATTTGTGCCGCCACCACCTAAATAGCTTTTATCAAATAAGTTTTCGATGTTAAGGCGTAAGTTAATATCGGTATTGCTTAAGTTAAACTTATAAGTGGCGCCAACATCAACACGTGTATATGCATCTTTAGTAATTGTATTGGCGCTATCGGCAAAGCGCTCACCTTCGTAAAAAGCACCAGCATTAAGTGCAATGGCGTCGTTTAATTCATAACGCGTCCAAAGTGATGCCGACCATTTTGGTGCATCGGTAGGGCGTTTACCTTCCAATACTTCATCGCGTTCAAAGTTAGCATCTAGATACATAGTTGATGCCATAACAAATAAGCGGTCAGTAGCGGCACCTTGTGCGCTTACTTCAACACCTTTGTGGCGTTGTTCACCCACTTGGTTTGTTTCACTTGTGAATGAGCCAATAGGCGTCTCAAGTTGTTCGCTAACAAGAGTACCTTCTTTGCTAATATCAAAAATAGCACTGGTAAGCATTAGGCGGTCATCAAATAACTGCCATTTAATACCAATCTCTCTTTGCTTAGATGTAACAGCATCTAATTTCATGCCGTTATTTACATCTGTTTCATCAATCAGTGTTTCACTACCTTGAGGCTCAAAACCTTCTGAGTAACTAGCGTATATAGTTGCAGAAGCATTTGGGTGATAAAGCACACCTACTTTTGGTACAAATGATTCGTTATCATTTCCTGTGCTATTTTGTTTGTCGTAACGACCACCCAATGATAGTTGCCACTCAGGCGAGAACGAAATTAAGTCTTGAACGTAAATTCCGTAGTAGTCGTATTCAGTTTCGCTTACTGTATCATCTGTTTTATAGCTTACTGATGGACGAGATGGTTCTGCTTGTCCTGCAGAAAAATCAAAGTAGTCGGCAGAGGTACGGCGCTGTCCGTAGTAATAATCAAGCGAGTTTGCGCCAATTAAAAATTGGTGCTGTAAGCTACCTGTTTTAAATTCACCAATAAAATCAATAAATGCAGTTTTAAATTGCCAATCGTCAAAGCGATCATAAGGGCGAGATTCATAACTATCGCCTTCAGCAAAGCCACCTGGCATACGCGGTGCTGACTCAAAGCGTTGGCGTTCAAATGTTTGTTCGTTATAGCCAAGCTTTACTTGCCAGCTATCGGTTAAAAATACTTCTAGGTCTACACCTAGATTTTCTACGGTTATATCGGTAAACGCCCAAGACATATCACGGATTGTTTTATCATCACCAATTACATTGGCGTTTTCGTCTATCCATGCGCCAGTATCTAAACCGGCTTCGTCGTCTGTGCGGTCGTAATGCACACGTACTAATGCGTTGTCGCTAATATCGTAATCTACAACTAAAGCACCTAAAAAGCGGTCACGCTCGCGGTTTTCACCGTTTTGGTATTCACGCCAGTAATCAACATCTTGTTTAACTAAAATACCACGAGCACGTAAATCTTCTGATTCAGTCAATGCACCACTGGCATCTACCATAAAGCGAGTTGAACCATGCTGATCTACATCGGCACTGGCATTAAATAATGTTTGTGCTGTAGGCTTTTTAGTAACCATGTTCACCAAGCCACCCGGACCTGATTGACCATATAAAATGCTCGATGGGCCTTTAATTACTTCAACTTGTTGTAAAATTTCGATTGGTTGTTGGTAGTGCGACCAATGCTGATGCCCATCACGTAAATAACCTGTTGATGAGCTTAGCTCAAACCCGCGTAAGTTAAATACCTCACGATTTCGTTGTTGTGAGCCTGCAGTTAAGCTTGCGTCATTTGTGAGTACTTCGCCAAGGGTAGTGGCAAGTTGCTCACTAATAATAGTGTCGGTTATTACGGTTACAGATTGTGCGGTTTCAAGTAATGAAGCTGATGTTCTCATTGCGCCATTAGCGTTATCTACTTTGTAATCGTTAAAGTAGCTACCTTTTACTTCTATACGCTCAAGGTCAGTAGTGTTTGCGTATGTGTTTGTTGTAATGCTTGCTAATAGTGCTATGTAAAGAGAATTCAGTTTCATTGTTTGCTTCCAGCAGTGATATGTAAAAAACAATCGCGATCTTAATGCAAACTACTATCATTTTCAACATCTTTTGTTAACGTGCTTTATTATGTGTTTGTTAATGGTTGCTAATTACGAATTCTGCTATTATTAGCAGCATATTTAGTGGGGCTTTCCCCCACGTTATTTTTATTGCTATGGAACTTACTGTGACTTCAACTGCTTTTTCATCTTTGGCTTTACCAGCTGGACTCGTTGATAATTTATCAACACTTGGTTATGCGCATATGACACCTGTACAAGCGCAAAGTTTACCGCCTGTACTTGCTGGTAAAGACATCATTGCTCAGGCAAAAACCGGTTCAGGTAAAACTGCTGCGTTTAGCTTGGGTGTGTTAGCTAAATTAAACGTAAAACGCTTTCGTATTCAATCTTTAGTGTTGTGTCCTACTCGTGAGCTTGCCGAGCAGGTTGCGGTTGAAATGCGTAAATTAGCGCGCGGTATCCATAACATTAAAATATTAACGTTATGTGGCGGTGTATCAATTGGTCCACAAATAGGCTCGCTTGAACATGGCGCGCATATTATTGTTGGCACACCTGGGCGTGTTGATGACCATATTCGTAAAGGTACTTTACGTTTAGATGATGTTGAAACATTGGTACTTGATGAAGCCGATCAAATGCTTGATATGGGTTTTCAAGATACACTTGATGCAATTATTGAGCGTATCCCACAAAATCGTCAAACATTGTTATTTAGTGCAACATTCCCAAGAGCTATTGAAGCAATTGCTAAGCGTGTACTTAAAAATCCAGAAATGGTTAAAGTAGAAGAAGAGCAAGCCAAAAGTACAATTAAGCAGTACTTCTACAAAATGGATAATAATAAGCAGCGCTACCCAACGCTAAAATTATTATTACTTAAATTTACACCACAAAGCTGTGTTGTGTTTTGTAATACTAAAGTAGAAACACAACAAGTGTGTGACGATTTAGCTGATGAAGGCTTTAGTGCTGTTTCGCTACACGGTGATTTAGAACAGCGCGATCGTGAACGTACGTTAATTCACTTTTCAAATAAAAGTGCTTCAATACTTGTTGCAACCGATGTTGCTGCACGTGGTTTAGATATTGACGATATGGATATGGTGATTAACTACCATTTAGCACATGACACGCAAACACATGTGCATCGTGTTGGTCGTACAGGTCGCGCTGGTAAAAAGGGCATTGCATGTTCTATTTACGGTGAAGCCGAAGCGTTTAAAATTGCTCAAATAGGCGAACATTACGAACGCGATATTACTCCAGAGCAAATGCCACCATTTAATTTATTAGACAAGCCACCATACCGCCCTGAAATGGTTACTTTGATGATTGATTCAGGTAAAAAGCAAAAAGTACGTGCAGGTGATATTTTAGGTGCTTTAACGGGTAAAGATGGGGTTGCAGGTCGTCAGGTGGGTAAAATTAACGTACTTGATAACGTAGCGTTTGTTGCTGTTGAGCGTAACTCATTAAAACCTGCGCTTCGTAAATTAACCGAAGGCAATATTAAAGGGCGTAAAATACGCGCACGCCGCCTTACTCGTTAATTTAAACTTCTAAATTAATAGATTAACGAGCAGCTACCTTTAGCTGCTCGTATTGTATTTTTATTTTTTTAAACTCAACTTCACAGCCATTTGGTTTATCTGGGTGCACTTGTAATGCAAGTTGTCTCCAGCGCTTTTGAACATTTTTAAGAGTGAAATTTTCAGGTAACTTCCATTCTAAAGCCAATGCTTTAAATTCATTTTCATTTAAAGCCTGTTGTGGTGATGTCGTTTTAAACTGACGCCAAAAGCTATTTAAAAGCTCATCAATCTGATCTTCACTGGTATCGTAATTATGCCAATCTAAATAATAATCTCGCAAATTTTCGCTTGTTGTTACTAAACTATTATCTCCTTTTTCTAAAAGCTCGATATGCAGAGCTGAAATGAGTAAACTCTGAGGGCGTAATTGTGCCTGCAGTTGGTACAGTGCATTCATGATTAAAAAGTTACGTTTAAATAAATCACGTTCAGGACTTTTATCGAGAGTGGTCATAGCGCTGCGGTTTGTCAGTTCTGCTGCTAAAGTATGAACTTGCCAAACCTGCTTTGTTAGTATTAGCTCAAAAATCTCATCAATCAGTGGGTTAAGCATTGTTTAGGCCCTAGTAGTTGGTGTATCTTCAATAAAGATTACACTGATATAAGTAACGGTTTGAAGGATTAAAATTATGCTGGGCAAGTTAAAATGCCTCTTATTTACTATATGCTGTGTACTAATAGCTCCTAGCTATGCCCAAAATAATGATTCGTTATTTGAGCAATTCAAAAACGAAGTGCAGTGGGAGCCTAAATTACAATTAGCAAACATGCTACTTGCTAATAAAAATGCCTCCAAAAAAGAGCGTGTCGCTGTTTATTCGGCATTGGGTAATACTGCGTTATCGGTTGATAATTTTAAAGACTCATTACATTACTTTAAATTACTTGAACAACATACTTCGGGTACTTTCTTCCCTGATGAGCACTTTCGTGCAATTAAAATGCAAGGTGTTGTACTTTTTTATCAAGGCTTATTTCAAAAAGCGATTATTGAATATACCCGTACCCTAGCATTAGCAGAAAAGAATAAGCAATTACTAGAGCAGGCAAACTTATTAAATAATATTGGTTTGGCCTATTTTAATATGAATAAGCTAGGCGATACCCTAGAGTTTTATTTAAAAGCAAAAGCTATCTACGAGGCGTACGGCAGTGAGCAAGATAAAACCGATATACTACTTAATATAGCAGGCGTTTATATACGCTTATCACGCTACGATAGTGCGTTTGGTCTTTATCAAGATGTACTTAAGGTTTATCAACGATTAGATGATAAAAGCGGTATTGCGCAGGTATATAACAATATGGGTGTTGCCCATATGGAGAGTAATCAATTTGACTTAGCACTGCATTATTATCAGTTAGCGCTGCGCTATTATATTTCAGCTAATGATTACAATAAGTTATCTACACAATATACAAATTTAGCAAATACTAATTTAGTATTAAAAAAAGTGGATGAAGCGTACGAGCAAGCTAAATTAGGTGAGTACTACGCCCTTAAAATAGATAATCATAATTTAGAGCTTAATGCGCTACATGCGCTGGCTAAAATTCAGTTTGTTAAGGGTAACTTAGAAGAGGCGCAAATAAATTTAGATAGAGCTATTTTACTTGCTCATGAATATGGTAGTGAGCGAATAATTAGAGAGAGCTTAGGGGCCAAAGCACTTCTTGAAGCCAGTAAAGGCGATTATTCAAGCGCAATGGCTTTGCAACAAAAATATATTAGTGAGTTGCGAAAGCTTAGAAGTACGGCAATTATAAATGCACTAGCGGTACTTCAGCATCAATTTAAAGCAACGCAATTGAACCAAGAGATAGAAAAACTTAAGCAAGATCGCCGTGTGCAAGAGCTAAAAATGTCGCAGCGTTCTCAGCTTACTTTATTCTCTTTTTTACTATTACTTTTAGTTGTCGTAACTGGTATCGCGCTTTATCGCCGTGGTGCAGAAAAACGCGCTAAGCAGCAGTTAACAGAACAAGTTACGCAACGTACTGCAGAATTGCAGGCAATTGCACAAGAGCTGAGAGAAGCCAACGATGTTAAAAGCCAGTTTTTGGCTAATATTAGTCACGAAATTCGCACTCCACTAACGGCTATTTTAGGGCAAACAGATGCTTTGATTAATGAATTATATGAGCCTGAGTCACTTAAAGATGAATTAAGAGTAATTCAGCGTCACAGTGACCATTTAAAAAGCTTAATAAATGATGTACTCGATTTAAGTAAAATTGAAGCCAATAGATTAGAGTTAAATATTTCGTGCTTTGATATTGTAGAGCTGGTAAATGATGTGCACGCAATGTTTATCACCCAAGCAAAAGCAAAAAATCTACACCTTATTTTAGACAATCAAGTGGGTAATGAGTTTTACACTAAGCTGGATTTAATACGCGTAAAACAGATTCTTATAAACTTATGTGCAAATGCTATTAAGTTTACTCATTCTGGGCAGATCATTATTGCATTAAATAAGAGTGAGCAAGGACTAGTTATTATTGTAAAAGATACCGGTATTGGTATGAGCTCTAAACAGTTAAAGCTTATTTTTGAATGCTTTAGCCAAGCTGATAACAGCATTAGCCGTCGCTTTGGTGGTACAGGGTTAGGCCTTAGCTTATCGCAACAATTAGCTGCGATGATGGGCGGTTATATCAGCGTACAAAGCGAATACAAAAAGGGCAGTCAGTTTTCGTTCTTTTTACCGTGCGCAGAAGTAAATAAATCTCAAAGCATGATTGAAACTCAAAGTGCTCCTAAGGCAAATAAGCAATTGGCAGGTCGTGTCGTACTTGCGGAGGATCATCCTGATAATCGTAGGTTAATAAGTCGTTATTTACGCTCAATGGGACTCGAGGTTATTGCTGTTGAAAATGGTGAGCAAGCGGTAGAGCAGTGCTTAAAAGAATATCCAGATTTGGTATTGCTCGATATTCAAATGCCAGTGATGGATGGGCGTTCTGCTTTTCAGCTATTAAAACAATGTGGTTTTGAGCGACCTATTTTTGCTTTAACAGCAAATGCTATGAGTCATGAAGTGGATGGTTATTTAGAGTTAGGGTTTACTGGTTACTTAGGTAAACCGATAGACAAAGAGTCATTTTATAAAGCGCTTTCTAGTCACCTACATAATGCAGAAGATCAGCCAATTACAAAGCAAAATGAAGTTGATATGAGCGATCTTGTGATTAGTTTCAAGCAGAGCTTTGCTTTGGAGAGTGAAACGATTACGCAGCATTTTATAAGCGAAGATTTAGATGCGCTACAAAAAGATAGCCATCGCATTTTAGGGGCTGCACAAATGTTTGGTTTGGATGAAATTGCGCAATCGGCTAAAAATTTAGACAGAGCACTTCTACGCAGAAGCCAAAAAAGCAGTGCAAATGACTTTAAAGCGCTCGTTGATACGCTGCAGGGTGTACTTAAAAAGTATAATGAAAGTTAAACTGTATTTAATCCAGACATAAAAAAAGCGCCTAAGGCGCTTTTTTATTCAATTAAAACGCTTTTATTGGCGTCTCATCGAATCAAAAAATTCATCATTGGTTTTGCTCATCGATAGTTTATCGATTAAGAATTCCATTGCATCAATTTCTGACATGTCATGAACAATTTTACGTAAAATCCAAAGCTTTTGAAGTTCATCTGGTTTTGTTAGTAATTCTTCACGACGAGTACCTGAGCGGTTAAAGTCGATAGCTGGGAATACACGTCTTTCCGCAATTTTACGGTTAAGGTGAAGTTCCATGTTACCAGTACCTTTAAACTCTTCGTAGATAACTTCATCCATTTTAGAGCCAGTATCGATAAGAGCTGTAGCTATGATTGTTAAGCTACCACCTTCCTCAACGTTACGTGCAGCACCAAAGAAGCGCTTAGGTTTATGTAATGCGTTAGCGTCAACACCACCAGTAAGTACTTTACCTGATGAAGGAATAACGGTGTTATAAGCACGTGCTAAACGAGTGATTGAATCCAATAAGATAACAACATCTTTTTTATGTTCAACTAGGCGTTTTGCTTTTTCGATAACCATTTCGGCAACTTGTACGTGACGAGAAGCTGGTTCATCGAACGTTGATGCAATAACTTCACCTTTAACTAGGCGTTGCATCTCTGTTACTTCTTCCGGACGTTCATCAATAAGTAAAACCATTAATGTTACATCAGGATGGTTGTGCGTAATTGATTGTGCAATATTTTGAAGTAGCATTGTTTTACCCGCTTTTGGCGGAGCTACTAACAAACCACGTTGGCCGCGGCCAATAGGAGATGCTAAATCAAGTACACGGGCTGTAATATCTTCTTTACTGCCGTTACCACGTTCCATGCGAAAACGTTCGTTTGCATGTAATGGAGTAAGGTTTTCAAAAAGAATTTTAGTTCGAGAGTTTTCAGGTTTATCAAAGTTAACTTCATTTACTTTAAGTAAAGCAAAGTAACGTTCACCGTCTTTAGGTGGACGAATAAGACCTGAAATTGAATCGCCAGTACGCATGCTGAAACGGCGAATTTGGCTAGGTGAAACATAAATGTCATCTGGGCCAGCTAAGTAAGAGGCTTCTGATGATCTTAAGAAGCCGAAACCATCTTGTAAAATCTCTAATACACCGCCGCCGAAGATATTCTCTCCGCCTTTGGCATGGGATTTAAGAATGGCAAAAATGATATCTTGCTTTCTTAAGCGGGCTACGTTTTCGAGCCCCATGGACTCAGCTAAGTCTACAAGCTCTTTAATGGACTTGTCTTTTAATTCGCGTAAATGCATATTGGTGGGTTCTTTATTACAGTTGTCATACTCAAAATCGCTTTGATCGTTGAGTGAGGTTTGTTGAATATAACTAAGGATTAGTTGGCTTTATAAACTAGCAGTTCACTGGCAAAGCGTCCAGTCTTTATACAAAATAAATTTAAAAAAGGGCAAAAAGCCCTTTTTATTGTTCTAGCTTACAGTTAGATGTTGTTTTCTAAAAACTCAATAAGTTGAGTTTTTGAAAGAGCACCTACTTTCGTTGCAGCTACTTGACCATCTTTAAAAAGAAGTAAAGTAGGGATACCACGAATACCAAATTTTGGCGGTGTGCCAGCATTTTGGTCAATGTTTAATTTAGCAACAGTCACACGGCTGTCGTATTCATCAGCAACTTCGTGAAGAATAGGGGCGATCATTTTACAAGGTCCACACCATTCAGCCCAGAAATCTACTAGTACTGGTTTGTCAGATTGTAATACGTCAGCTTCAAAGCTATCGTCAGTAATTTGGATTATTTTCTCGCTCATTGCGCTCTCCGATTTAGTTAGGCGAAATATTTAGTGCGTATTTAAACACTCTTGTTTCTTATTGCAAGTTTAAACGTTATGCTTAAACGCTATGACTAAGACACATTTAACCGATAAAAAGTTTTCAGACTTTGCTATCGCACCGGAAGTGGTTGCCGGTTTAACCGAGAATGGGTTTGAATATTGCACACCTATTCAAGCAAAATGCCTACCTTTTATTTGTGATGGACGCGATATCGCGGGCCAAGCTCAAACAGGTACAGGCAAAACGTTGGCGTTTTTAACTGCCACGTGCCATCGGTTATTACAATCTAGCAAAGCACCTAGTAAACATCCAAGAGCCCTGATCATGGCCCCTACTCGGGAGCTTGCGATTCAGATACACAAAGATGCTAAAATTTTAGCGCCGCACTGTAATCTTAACTTAGGTTTAGTATATGGTGGCGAAGATTACGAAAAACAACGTGCACAACTAGAAAAAGGCGTTGATATTTTAATTGGTACTACAGGTCGTCTAATTGATCTGTATAAGCAAGGCTGTTACACCCTTAATGAAATTGAGGTAGTCGTGCTTGACGAAGCTGATCGTATGTTCGATTTAGGTTTTATCAAAGATATTCGCTATATGTTCGATCGTATGCCAGATACATCAAAGCGTTTAAACTTATTATTTTCTGCCACATTATCGTATCGCGTACAAGAATTAGCTTTTGAGCACATGACAAACCCAGAACATGTTCAAATTGAACCTGACGTTAAAACGGGTAAACGTATTCAAGAAGAGCTATTTCATCCTTCGCAAGAAGATAAAATTAAGCTGTTGTTAACCTTAATTGAAGAAGAATGGCCAGAGAAAGCAATCGTGTTTGCAAATACCAAGCACAGTTGTGAAACAGTATATGCTTGGCTTAAGTCAGACGGTCATCGTGTAGGTATGCTTACTGGTGATGTTAACCAGAAAAAACGCCAAACTATATTAGCGCAGTTTAGCAAAGGCGACTTAGACTTTTTGGTTGCGACTGATGTTGCAGCGCGTGGTCTTCATATTCCAGAAGTAAGTCATGTATTTAACTTTGATTTACCTGACGATTGTGAAGACTATGTTCACCGTATTGGTCGTACTGGCCGCGCTGGTGCATCAGGCCACGCAATTAGTTTTGCATGTGAGCAATATGCATATAACCTGCATGAAATTGAAGAATATATAGAGCACAGCATTCCTTTATCACATTATGATAAAACAGCATTGCTAGATGATTTAACTCAGCCTATTATTCAAAGAAAGCGCAACTATTCAACAGGTCCACGTAACCGTAGTAATAACAGCGGACGTCGCCCAAATAATAGTTACCAAAAAGGACGGTCGTAAACGACCGTTTGTATAAGTAGTAGTAACTAGAGGTTTTTGAACGGTGGGGCAACTTAAACCGCAAAAAAATGTGTACGCAGTTATTGATTTGGGCTCAAATAGCTTTCATATGCTTATAGCCAAATCAATTGCTGGCGGTCTACAAACAATTGGACGTGTTAAACGCAAAGTCCGATTAGCCGCAGGGCTTGATAAAGATAACGTATTGAGCACTGAAGCAATGCAGCGAGGCTGGGAATGCCTTGCCCTTTTTGCTGAGCGTCTA
Source organism: Pseudoalteromonas sp. NZS71 (assembly GCF_015864715.1). Lineage (NCBI taxonomy): Bacteria > Pseudomonadati > Pseudomonadota > Gammaproteobacteria > Alteromonadales > Pseudoalteromonadaceae > Pseudoalteromonas > Pseudoalteromonas sp. NZS71. The sequence continues at coordinate 132,561 of NZ_JADYWS010000013.1, forward strand.
CAAGATATCCCAGATAAAAACATCACCATAGTAGCAACAGCCACCTTACGGTTAGCAACTAACGCCGAAGTATTCAAAAATCATGCAGAAAAGATTCTTGGCCATAACATTAATGTTATTAGCGGAGAATTAGAAGCGCGCACAATTTATAAAGGTGTTGCTCATACTTCATCTTGTACTGGCAAACAGCTTGTTATTGACATTGGTGGTGCAAGTACCGAAGTTGTAATTGGTAAAGCATTTGATGCCTTACATTACAAAAGCCTCAATATGGGCTGTGTTACCTATCTTGAGCGCTACTTTAAAGATTGCCAATTAAGTAAGAGTAACTTTAACGCAGCCATAAAGGCAGCTCGTACAGTCATTGATGAAATTTCTCCAGAATATAAAACAGCGGGATGGCAAATTGCATCTGGTGCTTCTGGCACAGTGCAAGCAATTCAAGAAATTATGGTCGCTCAAAATCTTGACGATTTACTTACGCTTGAAAAGCTCAACACTATAAAAGAGCAAGCAATTGCATTTAGCACTATTGCAGCGCTAGACCTTCCTGGATTAAGTGAAGACCGTCGACTGGTATTTGTATCAGGACTTGCAATCTTAATCGCACTATTTGAATCTCTTGAAATAGAAAAAATGGGGTTGGCGGGTGGAGCACTGCGTGAAGGTGTTTTATATAGCATGGTTCCGGAGTTTCATAATAACGACATTCGTAAACGCACAGTTGATGGGTTTATGAGTCGTTATCACGTTGATCAAAAACAAGCGTGTCGAGTTTCAAGCTTGGCTATGCAGTTAGCGGTAAGTATTGATAAAGATTGGCCAATTGAAAGTTTAAATGGGTTACCACTATTAAAAGCGGTAGCGCAGCTTCATGAGATTGGATTACTAATAGAATATAAGCAGTACCATAAACACACTGCTTATATTTTGGAAAATACTGATATGCCTGGTTTTTCACAGTCAGAGCATAAATTAATAGTAGCGGTAGCGGATGCGCATCGTTCTGATTTTCCAAAAGGCTGTTTTAATTCACTCGGCGTAAATAGTCTATTAGCGCAATATATAGTGAGATTACTACGAATAGCAGTCATCTTATCAATGCGCAGACAAGATGACGTACTGCCTAAGTTTAAGTTAACTGCTAAAAATGAAGTGTTAGACCTTAAGTTTGAAAGTAACTGGTTAAAAGATCATCCATTAATGGCCAGCGAGCTACAACAAGAGTCTAAACAACAAGGTAAACTTGGGTGGAAGCTCATAGTAAACTAATTAAAAAGGCCCACCAGGGCCTTTTTAGTGTTTAAAGTAACCATTTCGATGCAAATATGTGCGAACAGCACATTATTTCAAGTTTTCTTCAAAAAAGGGTTGATCTGTTTTCGGATCTCCCTATAATGCGACCCCACTGAGACGGGAAACGCCAACGCATAGCGAGGCACGAACAACTCAGGGTGTTAAGTAAAACTTAGTTTGAATCTTTTTAGAAAGTTTAAATTTAAGTGTTGACAAAAAAATAGGAAAGCGTAATATGCGCAGCCCTAGCGAGATAAAGTTTGACTTTATAATCGCAACGTTCTTTAACAATATAAAGCAATCATCTGTGTGGGCACTCGTACAGATTGAGTTCTAACAGCCAACCTACTTAGGTAGCGAGGCAAATAAATTAGAGTCTCAATTGAAAACTGAGTGACCAACAGAATAGTTATTTCGGTAATTATTCGGCACAGTCAATTCAATATCGAAAGATATTAAAATAAATTCAGAATTCATTGAGCTGTCGAAAGACATAAAACTTTTTAATTGAAGAGTTTGATCATGGCTCAGATTGAACG
>NZ_JADYWS010000093.1:0-500 GCF_015864715.1 Pseudoalteromonas sp. NZS71
AATCCACACTACCATTGGCGCAACGATGTTTCACTTCTGAGTTCGGGAAGGGATCAGGTTGGGCCATCGCGCTATTGTCGTCAGCAAAGGGGGTGAGATATGAGTCTGTTGTTTTTATTGTTTGACTTCAAATTTTAATTTTTAGTCGATCAACTTGTAACCTAACTGAATCAAGGTTAAAGGTGATATCGAAATATTCTTTCTTTATTCTATAAGCCACTACAGCTTATACAAGATAGATTAATTAGACTTGTATACAAACCACTTGGGTGTTGTATGGTCAAGCCAAACGAGCAATTAGTACAGGTTAGCTACATGCATCGCTGCACTTCCACACCCTGCCTATCAACGTCCTAGTCTTGAACGGCTCTTTAGGGAAATCTAATCTTGAGGTGGGCTTCCCGCTTAGATGCTTTCAGCGGTTATCCCATCCGAACGTAGCTACCGGGCAATGCCACTGGCGTGACAACCCGAACACCAGAGGTTCGTCCACTCTGGTC